>DASTKG010000027.1:0-44435 GCA_035716005.1 Candidatus Eiseniibacteriota bacterium | reverse complement strand
ATGGAGGAGGCCTCCCAGCTCTGCGATCGCGTCATCCTCGTCGACAACGGGAAGATCCTGCTCGACGGCTCGCCGGCGGAGGTCATCGCGCGGGAGGTGGGACAGACCGTCATCGAGGCCTGGAACCACACGCCCGAGGTGGCGGCGGCGGCGCGCGCGCTTCCGGGCCGCGTGGAGGAGATCGGGGACCGCCTCTTCGTCTACCCGGAGGACGCGGAGGCCGCGGAGCGTCTCTTCGAGGAGCGCTTTCCCCGGCAGGAGCGCCAGATCCGGCGAGCCACGCTGGAGGACGTCTTCCTGAAGCGGACGGGGCGGGCGCTCCGGGAGTGAGCGGGACGCGATGAACGGACTCCTCCGGAACATCTCGTGGCGGGCGACGAAGGTCTGGCGCCGGAACGCCGACGTCTTCCTGGTGACCCTTCCGATCGAGGCACTCCCCGCCATCATCGAGCCGGTCCTCTACCTGCTCGCGTTCGGGCTCGGGCTCGGGAGCCTCGTGCACGAGGTCCGCTACGAGGGCCAGGTCGTTCCCTACATCCGCTTCCTCGCGCCGGGCACGACCGCGGTGGCGATCCTCTTCTGGTCGTACTTCGAGACGACCTACTCCTCCTACATCCGCATGTACTACCAGAAGACGTTCGACGCCATCCTCGCCACGCCCCTTCTGGTCGAGGACGTGATCCTCGGCGAGATGCTCTACGCGGCGTCCCGGTCGGTGCTGGCGTCGATCATCATGCTCGGCGTCATCGCCTCGTTCGGGCTCGTGGCGTGGCCGTCGGGGCTCCTCGTCCTGCCGGTCGCCGCGCTCGCCGGGCTCTTCTTCGCCGGCGTGGGGCTCGTCGTCACGTCGCTGGTGAAGAACATCTCCCACTTCAACGTGCCGATGTCGCTCTTCATCCTCCCCATGTTCACCTTCGGAGGAACGTTCTTCCCGGTGGAGGTCCTCCCCTCCTGGGCGCAGCCGATCGCCTGGAGCCTCCCCCTGACGCACGTCTCCTTCCTCGTCCGCGCGGCGACGCTCGGCATCGCGAGCCCGGCGCTCGTCGCGAGCGTGGCCTATCTCGGGATCGGAGCGCTCCTCTTCGGGATTCTCGCGCTCCACCGAATGAAGAAGCGGCTGGTTCCGTGACGCTCGAGCAGGTTCTCGCGCTCCTCGAGACGATGGGCCTCGCCGAGAACCGCGAGCTCTACGCGAAGCACGGAATCGCCGGGGCGTCGTACGGCGTGGCGTTCGGCCATCTCCGCGACCTGGCGAAGCGCGCGGGCACCTCGGCCTCGCTCGCCGATTCCCTCTGGGCGACCGGGAACCACGACGCGCGGATCCTCGCCACGCTGGTCGTGGGCGAGCGGGGCGTCACCCAGGCCCGCATGCGCGCCTGGGCGGGCACGCTCGACAACGCGGTCATCGCCGATCTCTTCGCCCGCTGGGCCTGGCACGCCAGGGCCGCGCGGGCGCTTTCCGCCGAGTGGATCGCCTCCCCCGTCGAGTGGACCGCCCGGGCGGGATGGATGATCCGCGCGCTCCACGCCATCGAGCGCGCCGACATTCCCGACGCGGCCTTCGCGAAGGACCTCGAGGTCATCGAACGGGAGATCGGCGGCGCTTCGAATCGCGTGCGGGACGCCATGAACATGGCCCTCATCGCGATCGGAATCGGGCGCGCCTCCCTGACGGAGGAGGCCCTCGAGGCGGCTCGACGGATCGGGAGGGTGGAGGTCGACTACGGGGAGAGCGGCGGAACGCTGGCGCCGGCCGAGGCGGCCATTCGGGAAGGGATCGAGCAGCGCGGGCGGCGGGACGCGGGACGCGCGGGCGGGAAGAAGTCGGCGCGGGCGAAGCGGGCGGCGAAGGAGAAGCGGGGCTAGCACGCTCGGCGCGCTCGATGCCGCGGCGCGCCCGTCGCGGGGGCGGGCTCAGCGCGGCGGGGCGTTCCGGGAGACGAAGTCCTCGAGGCGTTTCATCGCCATGCGCGCGGTTTCGGGATCGCGGGCGAGTCGAACGGCGCGCTGGTAGTGGTGGACGATCGTGTCGAACGTCTCGGTGTCGGGCGAGTCGCCGGCGCGGGCGCGCGCGGCCTCGGCCAGATAGAGCCGCACGCGGGCCGAATCCTCTCCCGCGCGGCCGGTCTGATAGATGAACCGCAAGTCGGGCTCGGCCTTCAGGAGCGCGTCGCTCGACACGCTCGAGGGATCGTAGAGGAGGGGAAGTCCGTAGCGCGCGGCGATCGGCGCGAAGGCCGATTCTCCCTCCGCGCCGGCGCCCGCGGCCGGAGCCTGGGGTTCGGCCTCGGTTCGGGCGCGCTCCGCGGCTTCCGGCGCGGCCGCGGCCGCCGCCGACTTCCGAAGCGCGAGCTCGGACGCGGCGTCGGCCGCGTTCTCGGTGCGGATCTCGGTCTCCGGCCGATTCGCCGCGGTCGTCTGCCCGGTCGAGGACGCGACGGGCGCCAGCGCCTCATCGCTCTTCGCCGACGCCTCCATCTTACCGACCGGGGCCTGCTCCGCGGGAGCGCCCGGCTCCTCCGGAGCCCCCGGCTCCGCCGGGGCCGGGAGGGCAGGCGTCGCCTCCTTCGATTCCCCGCCGGCGTCCTTCCCGAGGCCCACCACCGCGGGCTCGGGGGCATGACGCCACGCGTCCTGACGCTGGAAGAGGAGCACGACGACCACGAGCACGGCGGCCGCCGCGGAGACCGCGGAGACGATGGCGGGCCACGGAAGGCGGGGCGCCCGGCCTCGCGGCTCGTCCTCCAGGCTTCGCCGGCGTCCGGGGCGGACGCCGGGCGTTTCGGCGGCGATGCCGCGCGCCGCCGGTGTTTCGCGCGCGACCGGAGAATCGTCGGTCCGGGCCGGCGCCGGCGCCGACCGCGGCGCCTCCCGCCCTCCCGGCGCCACGCGCGACATCACCGACTGCGTCATCGTGTCGAAGTAGCTCTCGTCGGGCTCGGCGTGCCGCTGGCGGAGCATTCCCTCGGCGTCCGACATCTCGTCGAGCCGCGACAGGCACGCGCTGCAGGAGAGGACGTGGGCTTCCACGAGCCCGCGCTTCTCGAGCCCGAGCTCCCCGTCGCGGAAGGCGAAGAGCTCCTCGCTGGTGGGATGGTTGGTCATCGTCGGGGATCCGCCGTTCGTCCCTTGGGAGAGAGTTCACGCATTCGTTCCAGCAGGGCCTCGCGGGCGCGGGCCAATCGCGACATGACCGTGCCGAGCGGGATCTCGAGCGACGACGCGATGTCCGCATAGGAGAGATCGCCGTCCACGCGGAGCGCCAGGACCGCGCGATGCTCCTCGGAGAGCGATTCGAACGCCCGCTCCGCGAGGAGCCTCTCCTCCAGAACCGCCGGATCCTGCGTCGGATCGGCGATCCGATCCGCGAGCGCCACGCTTCCCTCCGGGCCGGGATCGTCGAGCGACGCGGACGCCCGCCGCTTGCCGTGGCGGAGCGCCGAGAGGGCCGTCCGCGCCACGATGGTCAGGAACCAGGGCCCGAACGCGCGACCCGCCTCGAAGCGATCGAGCGCCCGGAACGCTTTCACGTAGGCGTCCTGGAGCGCGTCGTCGGCGTCCTCGTGCCGGCGGAGAATGCGACGCGCCAGCCGGTAGCCGTCGCGGCGGGTTCGGCGGACGAGTTCCTCGAACGCATCCGTCTCCCCCGCGCGGACGCGGCGGACCAGCTCATCGTCGGCGAATTGCGAGCGATCGGGTCGCGCGGCCGTCATCGGGGGCCGAATGTACTACGCCCCGGGGCGGTCGCCTATTCCAAACGAAAAGGGGCCGTGCCCGACGGCACGGCCCCGAGGGGAAGAACCCCGATCGTCGGACTAGCGCGCCCGGCGCTTGTTTCCGGCGCGGCGGGAGAGCCACATGAGGCCGAAGGCCACCACCAGCCCCCACAGCACGATCTTCATCACCATGATTGCATCCTCCTTGTGGCGACGCTCATCGCGTCGCGTTCTGGGCCGCGATCGCCTCCATGAGCTGGATCGCGGCGGGGCCCAGGATCACCACGAGCAGCGCGGGGAAGATCAGGAACACGAGCGGGAACGCGAGCTTGATTCCCGCCTTGCGGGCCATCTGCTCCGCCCGCTGCCGGCGCTTCGTCCGCATCGACTCGGCGTGCGCGCGGAGCGACTGGGCGATGCTCGTTCCCAGGCGGTCGGCCTGGATCATCATGGCCGTGAGCGCGTAGATGTCCTCCACGCCCGTGCGGCGCGCCAGGCGGCGGAGCGCCTCGCTTCGGGCGAGGCCGGTCCGGATCTCCTGGTTCACCATCAGGAACTCGTCGGCGAGCCCCGGGCTCGCGATCATGATCTCGCGGCCGACGCGCTCGATGGCCGCGTTCAGGCCCAATCCCGACTCGACGCAGACGACCAGGAGGTCGAGGGCGTCCGGGAGAGACTGCTGGATCTGGGTCCGCCGCGCCTCGCCCTTCATGTAGAGCCAGAGCGTCGGGAGGTAGAAGCCGACGACGCCGGCGACGAGTCCGCTGAAGAGCGTCGACCCGATCGGGCGCGCCATGGCGAAGTTGACGGCGAGCCAGCCGGAGCCGCAGAGGATGGCCGAGACGACTTTCGCGCCGAGGAAGACCATGGGCGCCGTCGCCTCCCGGATGCCGGCGCGCACGAGCCCGGACTGGAGCGATTCCTTGCTGTCCTCCGCCGGGAGGAATCCGCCCAGCATCGCGAGGAACTGAAGGAGGAACGACGGGCGTTCGTCCTCGTGAACGGGACGGGCGGCCAGGGCGCGCGTGCGCAGATCGCGCAGGCGCATGGCCACGGGATCGCGATCGCGAACCAGGGCGATGTAGAGCCCGTAGACGCCGACTCCAAGAGCAACGGCAAGCAGGAAGGTGGAGATCAGGAACATGGCGTCACACCCCTCACACCTTGATGTCGACGATCTTCTTGATGGCGAGCCCGCCGAGGATCTGCATGATCACGGCGAACCCTAGGATGGCCTTGCCGCTGTGGTGGTCCCACATCTTGTGGAAATAGTCGGGAGCGACCATCGCCATGAAGACGCCGAGACCCAGCGGGAGGCAGGTCAGAATGACGCCGGTCAGGCGCCCCTGGGCGGTGAAGGTCATGATGTCGCCGAGGATGCGGAACCGGTCGCGAATCAGCTTGCTCGTGTTCTCGAGGACTTCCGTCAGATTTCCGCCCGTGTCGCGCTGAAGCACCACGGCCGTCACGAAGAACTTGAGATCGAGCGAGTCGACGCGGTTCGCCATGTTCGTCAGCGCCTCGCGGAGGTCGAGCCCGAGGGCCTGCTCCTCCACCACGATGGCGAACTCGGTGCGAACCGGCTCGGGCGACTCGTCGGCCACGATCTGGAGGGCCGCGGAGAAGGAGATGCCGGCCCGGAGCGCGCTCACCAGCAGATCGAGCGCGTCGGGGAACTCCTCGGCGAACGCGCGCATGCGCGCCGCCTTCTTCTGCAGCAGGAAGAAGAGCGGAAGGAACCCGCCGATCGCCCCGAAGACCATGGCGTGGAGAAGCCGCGTGAAGACGATGTAGCCCGCGAGGTAGCCCCCGAGGGCGAAGAACGCGATCGTGAGGAGGAAGGTCGCGACCCGCATGTTGCTCCCCGCCTGGTAGAGGAGGAGCTCCAGCCGGCGCGCGAAGGACATTCCCCGAAGCATCTTGTCCAGGAACGGCAGGCCGCTGAGCCGGGAGTCGCGCTCCACGACGAGCGGTCCGGTCGCGGCGGACTTCGACTTCCGTCCCCCGACGCGCTCCTGCACGTCCTTCGTGTCGCGCTCCTTCCGCCGCAGGAGCATCCCCACGGCGAGGGTGGCGACGGCGGCGAAGATGAGGAGGGAGACGAGCGCGAAGATCATCGGCGCCCTCCGTTCCGCTCGCCGGCCCGGTCGAAGAGACCGGTGACGTTCTCACCGAGAAGCTCCATCCGCTCGGCCACGTGCGGAACGACGCCGGTGGATTCGTAGACGCCCTCCACCTCGCCCTCCTTGCCCGTGCCCGTCCGGCGGAACCGGAAGATTTCCTGCATCGTCACGATCGGCCCCTCCATCCCCACGATCTCCTGGATGCTGAGCACCTTGCGGGTGCCGTCGGAGACGCGGGAGACGTGAACGATCAGCTGGAGGGCCGAGGCGACCTGCTCGCGGATGGCGCGGTCGGGAAGCGCGAGCCCGGCCATGAGGACCAGGTTCTCGAGCCGGTGGAGCGCGTCGCGCGACGTGTTCGCGTGGATGGTGGAGAGGGAGCCGTCATGCCCCGTGTTCATGGCCTGGAGCATGTCGATGACCTCGGCGCCGCGCACCTCGCCCACGACGATTCGGTCGGGGCGCATGCGGAGAGCGTTCCGGACGAGGTCGCGCTGCGTGATCGTTCCCTTCCCTTCGATGTTCGGGGGCCGGGTCTCGAGGCGGACGACGTGCGGCTGCTGCAGCTGGAGCTCCGCCGAGTCCTCGATCGTGACGATACGCTCGGTCTCGGGGATGGCCCGCGACATGATGTTGAGGAGCGTCGTCTTGCCCGAGCCGGTGCCTCCCGTGATGAGCATGTTCAGGCGCGCGCGAATCGCGCCGCCGAGGAAGCGCGCCATCGGCTCGGAGATCGAACCGAGGTCGAGGAGATTGTCGATCGAGAGCGCCTTGCGCCGGAACCGGCGGATCGAGAGGATCGGCCCGTCGATGGCCGCCGGCGGAATGATGGCGTTCACGCGGGAGCCGTCGGGCAAGCGGGCGTCGACCAGCGGGGTCGACTCGTCGATGCGGCGGCCCACCCGCGAGATGATGCGATCGATGATGAGGCGAAGGTGCGCGTCGTCCCGGAACTGGACGTCGGTCATCTCCAGCTTGCCGAGGCGCTCGACGTAGACCTGCCGATGCGTGTTGACCAGAATGTCCGAAATCTCCTCGTCGAGGAGGTAGGGCGTGATCGGGCCCAGATCGAACGCGTCGTGCAGGAGCTCCTGGATGAGGCGCTCCTCGTCGGGGCGCGAGAGTCCGAGGTTCGCCTCGCCCAGGATGCGGCGCGCCAGCGCCTCCACCTGATCGCGGCGGCGGTTCTCGTCGAGACCCTCGAGATTCGTCATGCTGAGCTTGCCGATCAGCTCCCGGTGGATCCGGCGCTTCAGCTCCATGTACTCGTCGCCGCGGCCCGTGCGAACCGTGCCGTTCGTCTCGGCCTCGAAGGAGGCGGCGACGCCGTTGGTGGGGGCCGTCGTCTGGGTCGCCCCAGGCTTGCGGAAGCGGTCGCGCAGGTTCATCGAAGCACCTTCCTTCCGAAGAATCCCCGACGAAGGTTGTCTTCGACGGGCGTCGCCGGGGTTTCTCGGCCGATCAATCGTCCGGCCATCGCGGTGATGTCCTTCGCCGCCGGCGCGTCCGGATCGTCCAGACAGAGCGCGCGGCCGGCGTTGACCGACGCGAAGACGCGGCGGTAGTCGTTGTGCACGGTGTGCGAGGCGCGCATGCCGACCGCCTCGTGCAGCTGATCGAGGGTGATGAAGCCGCGCGAGCCGCTGTAGCGGTTCACGACGAGCTGGACTCGATTCGGGATCTCGGTGAAGCGGAGGTGCTCCAGCACCTCGAGCGCCCGGCGCGTGGCCCGGATCGAGGGGATGCTCAGCTCGACCACGAGAAGGATGGTCGTGCTCCGGTCGAGGAGTTCGAGAGAGATCTCCTCGAACGCGTGGGGCGAGTCGAGAATCACGCAGTCGAACGAGGACGAAAGGGCGTCGATGATCTCGCCCGCCTGCGCGGCGGTCAGCGGCTCCGCCTGCGTCAATTCCTCCGGCTGCGCCAGGACGGCGAGGCCGCTCTGGTGTCGCAGCAGGTTCATGCTGAGAGCGGCCGAGTCGAGGCGCGGCGCGCGGAGGAGGTCGTTGATCGACCGGTCCCCCTTCAGGCCGAGCACGTGGGCGCCACCGCCCGCCTGGGACTCGAAGTCGGCCAGCACCGTCTCCACGCCGTACTGAGCCTTGAGGCTCACGGCCAGGTTCGCGGCGAGGGTGGTGGAGCCGACCCCGCCCTTCGTGGTGAAAACGGTGATGATCGAGCGCGCTCGGGCACCCGCAGCGGAGCGGGCGGCGCCGCTCCGTGAGACACGCTCGATCGCTTCCTGGAGGGTCGCCCGGTCGAGAGGCTTCTTCAGGACTTCCTGAGCCCCCGCGCGGATCGCCTTCAAGAGGAACTGGGGGTCCAGCGAACCCCCGACGAGGAAGAGCGCCACGTCGGGCGCGTCGAGTTTGAACTGGGCGGCCGCGCTCAGCGACTCCTCGTAGTCGTTCGGAAGATCGAGAACGACGAGCCGAGGATGCTTCTGCCGCGCGAGGAGGAGGCCGCTTCGGAACTCGTGCCGCTCGCCGACCACCTCGACGCCGGGAATCCCCTGCATCATGGAGAGCGTGGAGCGCCGCGACGACTCGTCCTCGAGAATGACGAGCACCGTCATCGGCTCCGGCCCCTGGCTCGGGCGAACGCTCGCCGGAGCGTGGGCGTGAGCGTTGCCGTTCACGTGACCGGCGCCGGCCGGGCCCTGCCCGTTCGCGCCGCCGTTCGAGTTATTGCCGTTCATGCGATCCCCGTCTGCCATGGCGCCCTCTCCCTATTCGACGAGGTGAATGCCGTAGATCTTGCTGTCGGGCGGAGGATTCGGGCCGCCATTTCCCGGAACGACGTAGTTGATGAACTGGCCGCGCACGCCCTGCGTGACCATGCTGCCGCTGGGGCGGTCCTTCAGGAAGAAGGCCGCGAACTTCACGATTCGGACCAGCTTCTTGCCGTTCACGTCGAACGACTCGACGATCGGCGTGATGAAGATCCGCTTGCCGTTCCCCGCGTAGTCGTCGTAACAGATCCCCTGGCGCTTATCGGTGTCCTCGTCGAACCGGTCCTGGAGCGCCGCCCGGAACGGCCCCACCTTGTTGCCCGGCTCCGTCCAGACCATCTCCTGCCCGATGTCGAGGCAGCAGTCGTAGCCGTAGCGCGTGTACTGGTAGACCGCGGCGCCGCCGCCGCCGGTGAAGTCGCTCTCGGGGCAGGGCGGGTAGTCGAGAAGCTGAAAGTTGCCCGAATTCGGACCGCTGCCCGACCCGTCCTTCAAGACGTAGTCGATCGAGCAATCGGTCTCGAAGCCGGTCGGCGGAACGTCCTGCGGCGCGAAGGGCGCCAGGTGCTCGCACGGCTCGCCGATGAGCCGGACTTCGGCCGTGGCGTCCGCGTTCACGCTCAGGCTCTGGATGCCCAGGGTCTGCGCGAAGTGCGTGAGAACCGGATTCCCGGTCGCCGCCTCGCGGCGCACCACCACGCGCACGCGGTTCGCGGCGGGGAACGAAACGTCGCCGATCGGGTCGATGACGGTCGGCGTCTGCGTGCCCTCGTAAGCGCTGTTCTGCCCCGCCACCGCGGCGGCCCGAACGCGGGCCGAGTCCTGCACCACCTCGCCCGTCTCGAGATTCACGGACGAGACGCCCGCCAGCGCCGCGGCGTCGGCCGCGGCCTGCAGCTCGGTCTTCGCCGCCATCAGCTTCCCCATATCGATGGCGAGCGAGACGAACCAGAGGGAGACCAGGAGGAAGACCGCGACCCAGATGACCGCGATCCCCTCGTCGGGCCTCCGCTGCTCGTGCCGCTGTTCGGTGGTCGGATTCATGGTCCTTACTTGAGCTTCTCCGGCGAGTCGGTCGGCAGGACCGGATCCATCTTCGCGATCTCTCCGATCATCTCGGGCGACACCACGATGAGGAGGTCGCGGGAGATCGCCGTGGTCCGCTTGTAGCGGAAGAAGGTCCGGACGAGCGGGATGTCGCCCAGGATCGGAACCTTCTGGATGCGAACCGAGTTCTCGGTCTGCTTCACGCCGCCGATGACCAGCACGTCACCGGGCTTCAGCTCCACCGTGGTGGAGATGCGGCGGGTCACGATGCCGGGCACCGTGTAGCCCTGAAGCTGGAGGCCGTTCGAGTAGTCGGGGGCGCTGATCTCCGGCGCGACGCTGAGGCGGATGCGGCCGTCCTCGAGCATCGTCGGCAGGAAGCCGAGCCGGATGCCGTATTCCTTCCAGTCGATCGTCACGGTGCTCGCCTGGCCCGCGCTCGACTGCGGGACCGGGATCGGGAACTCGCCGCCGGCGAGGAACGCGGCGGAATCGCCGCTCACCGCGACCAGATTGGGGCTCGCGAGCGTGCGGGCCGAGCCGTTCTCTTCCAGAATGCGGAGGGTCGCCATGAAGCGGGCGCTGCCGCTCGCCTTGATCCAGCTCGCGAACGCGTCGGTCCGGTTGCCGACCGGAAGGGGAGGCGTCCCGACCGGAGACTCGACCTTGGTCGGGAAGAGCCCGCCCGAGAGGGTTCCGTCGAGGTGCTTCGCCGACGTGACGGTCCCGATCCAGTCGAGGCCCAGCTCCTTCACCTTGTCCGTCAGGACCTCCGAGACCTTCACCTTGAGAAGGATCTGCTCCTTCTTCTTGGGCGCCGTGCAATTCACCTGATAGAGCGTGTACTTGCCGCCTTCTTCCCAGACCACGAGGGAGGTGGTCCCCTGTGCCTTGCCGTTCACGACGACCGTGCGCTGCGAGCCGACCGCCGCGTCCGCCACCTTCGGGTCGGCGATCGACACGGTGCTCACCTCGGCCGGCGTCTCGAGGACGATCGACTGGCCCGCGACGACCGTGAGCGGGAACGCGGATCCCGACGCGGCCCGGGCCGGAACGGCGCTCGCCACGATCAGCAGGGCGAGGGCCAGGGTCGACGCGAGGGGGCCGAAGCCCCCTGCGCGCTGCGTGATGGTCTGGATATGGCGGTTCATGTTCAGGCTCCTTCCTTAGAGTCGTGGTTACTGCGCGGAATCCTTCGGCGCCGCTTGTTCGGTCACCTTGGCTTCCCGAATGATTCGGACCGTCGGCTTGGCTTCGCGCGTCGGGCGCACCGCGGGACGCGTCTCGGCCGGGGCCGTCGGAGCCTTGTGGGCCTTCACGGCGGACTTCCGGACGGCGACGGTGCTCGAGGGCGTGAGGCCCGAGAGCATCTGCGGCGTGTTGATCGACGCGACCTGCACCGTGTCGCTGTCTTCGGGATTGCGCAGAACCAGGTGGAGCCGTCCCTCGTGGAGACCGAGCGCCAGCTTCTCGGCGCCGGCCGGATCGACGAGGATCGTGACCGCCTGCACGGTGATCGGCTTATTGTCCTGCTGGGCCGTCTTCTGGCCCGACGCGAGCACTTCCGCGTTCTGGAGAATGGTCTTCGTGACCGTCTCTTCGCTCTGCCCGTGGCCGTCGATCGTGCAGAGCACGTCGATCTTGTCGCCCGGAAGGACGAAGCCGCTGACGCCCGAGACCTGGTTCACCTCGAGCGACGTGGCGCGCATGCCGGGATGAACCAGCATGGAGAGGCCGCCGCCGCGGGACGAGAGCTTCAGGTCGGTGATCGGCTCGCGGGCCGCGAGGAAGATCTTCGTGGTCTGGCCCGCCACCGAGTCGATGTTGGAGAACGCGCCGGCCGGCACGCTCTCCTTGGGGTAGCGAACGAGGCGCAACTGGGCGCGGTCGAGCTTGGTGCCGAACGTGAGATCCGTGGCCGTCACCACCACCGGCACGAAGCTCTTCGACGTGTTCATGGCCACCTGCGCGGCCGTGGCCTTCAGGCCGGCGTACCCCGCGAGGGCGGCCAGGAGGCCCAGCACCAGGGCCAACGTGAGCGTGGTCTTCGATCGAGACATGTTTCGAACTCCTCCTCTCCGTCAGCCTTCGAACCGCATCACCGTCTGGCCCGACATGGGAAGCGTGTTCCCGAAGTTGCCGTTGACCAGAGCGAAGACGCCCGGGGTAATGAACGTAAAGGTCGTGGTCACGGTCACCGTGACCATGTGATCGGGACCCGGCCCGAGCACGGTGACGGCCGAGGCCGACACGCCGCTCGATGCCAGAACCGCGTTCACCTTGTCGGTCACGAGATCCACGTCGGGCGAGGTCACCACGGCGATCCGGGCCCCCTCGCGAGCCGCCTGGTCCAAGACGCTCTTCGTGTGGAACGCGCGACCGAAGTCGAGCATCCCCATGCAGAGCACCAGGAGAACCGGTAGAACGAACGCCGCTTCGATGAGTGCGACGCCCGCCTGCGGATTTCGCGTCCCGTCCTCCGCCTTATCGGCGGGTGGCGGAGCGTTCCATAGCTTCATCGGATACCTCCCAAGGGGGGTCCCCACGCGACCCACGCGGTGGCGACCGCGATCGCCACGCCGAACGGAAGCTTCAATCCGGAGGTCCCCGGGCGATCCAGGGGTGCGCCGGCGGCCTTGAGGGCCATCCAGCGGGCCAGTCCGAACGAGCGGTTGAGCACCGAGCCGAGACGCCCCTTCAGGAGCGCGAAACCGAGTCCGAGCACGCCCCCGACCACCAGGGAGAGGAGGCCCGCCAGAAGCGCGGTGGGCCATCCGAGGAACGCGCCGACCGCCATCAGGAGCTTCACGTCTCCGGCCCCCGTCGCGCGGAGGAGGTAGCCCGGCAGGAGCAGGGCTCCGGCCGCCACCGCGCCGAGAGCGGAGAGGAGAAGGCCCTGTCCGGCCTGGGTCGCGCCGTGCAGGCAGAGCGCGAGTCCCAGGGCCGGAAGGGTCACTGCGTTCGGGATCCTGCGTTCACGCAGGTCCCAGTAGGTCGCCGCGCCGCACACCAGGACCGCACCGCCGGTCATCCAGTAATTCGCGTTCACGGGACCTTGGTCTCCTTCGTCTTACGGGGTGACGTCGGTGAGCGCGTCGACAGCCGACTGATAGGCGCCTTCGACGGCCGAGCTGAGACCGAGCGGATCCGCGATGATCACGGCCAGCGCGATGGCAGCCACGAACGCCGCCAGAAGGCCGTACTCGATCAGGTCCTCACCACGCTCGTCACGAATGAAGTTCTTCAACATGGGACACCCTCCGCTTGGAGTGTTGATGTGTACCGGGCCCTCGGTCCGATTCTCGTTTCGGTCCCTACCGAGCCGGCTCCTCTCACTGCTGCGCTCTTGGCGTCACTTCCCCGCCGCGGGAAGTAGCGCCTCCAGCGCGCGCACCACAAACGTTTGGCAAGTTCAGTGCCGAACCGGAACGACTCTCCGGGGCGTGAGATAAAGCGGTCGGATGCAAAGGGTTGGTCGTTCGTGGCCGCGGGCAAGGTTGCCGCGTCTTGCAATTCGCCATAGGACGTTGGGTGAGAAGCCCCATGGCCTGGTCGGAATTGCCCCCAAACGATGGAGCCGCTAGGATGGAGGGCGATTGGATTCCGTTCTCTCCCCCTCACGCATGGAGACTCCATGAGCCGCGACGCCGCCTTCGACTATCTCGACGCGAATCAGGCCCGATTCGTGGACGAGTTGATGCAGTTCCTGCGCATTCCGAGCATCAGCGCCCATCCCGAGCAGGACGCCGCCGTGCGCGCCGCGATGGAGTTCGACAAGAAGAAGCTCGAGTCGCTCGGCTTCCGCACCGAGGTATGGCCGACCCGCTCGCACGCGGGACTCTTCGCGGAGCGCATCGAGGATCCCGCGCTGCCGACGGTCCTCATCTACGGCCACGTCGACGTTCAGCCGGTCGACCCCCTCGAACTCTGGACCACGCCGCCGTTCGAGCCGCAGATCCGGGACGGGGCGATCTGGGCGCGCGGCGCCGACGACAACAAGGGGCAGCACTACGCGCAGATCGTGGGCGTGGAATCGGTGCTCAGGTCGGAGGGGCGGTTGCCGGTGAACGTGAAGTTCATCATCGAGTCGGACGAGGAGTTCGACGGCGAGGCGATCGCGCTCGAATTCCCGAAATACATGAAACAGCTCGCCTGCGACGTCTTCGTGGTGGCCGATTGCGCCAGTCCGGGCCTCCAACACCCTGCAATTTGCACGACTCTTCGCGGAATCGTCACCGGCGACATCACGATCACCGGCGCGAACGGCGACCTCCACTCGGGCGAGTGGGGGGGGATGACCTACGAGCCGATCGACGTGCTTCGGTGGGTCATCCAGAACCTCAAGGACTTCAAGACCGGCAAGGTGCTCGTCCCCGGCTTCTACGACGACGTCGTGGAGCCGACGCCCGAGGAACGCCGCGCGCTCGCGGCGGGACCATGGCGGGACGCCGAGAAGGCGAAGGAGATCGGAGTCTCGCGCCTCTTCGCGGAGGAGGGGTACACGACGCGCGAGTCGGGGACCGTTCGGCCTACCCTCCAGGTGAACGGGATCATGGGGGGCTACACGGGGGGCGGATTCAAGACCGTCATCGGGAACAAGGCGATGGCGAAGGTGAGCATGCGCCTCGTCCAGAACCAGAAGGGCGACAAGATCTTCCGGGCGTTCGAGAAGTACGTTCGGGAGCTGGTGGGAGAGATGGGGAGCGTCGCCTTCGGCCGCTACGGCGACGGCCGACCCTTCCGGGCCGACATGGCCGACCCCTACGTCCAGGCGGGCCTTCGGGCGATGGAGGTGGGTTACGGCCACCCCTCCGTGGTCTACAACATGGGAGGATCGATCCCGATCGTGGCGCCCCTCGTGGAGGCGACGAAGGCGCGATGCGTCATGATGGGATTCGGGTTGCCGGGAGACAACCTGCACGCGCCGAACGAGCACTTCCAGCTCGCCGCGTTCCGGAACGGGGCCCGGGCGGCCGCGGCCTACCTCTACGAGGTGGCGGCCCGAGTCGGCGCTCCGGCCCGGTCCTAGGCGGCCGGAAGAATTTTCAGCCCGCTAAGTCGTTCCAGTGGCGCGCTTCCGGGGAATCGGGTATCGTTTCCAGTAGAGGCGCATCGGAATCAATGAAGACGGTGCGCCCCGGCCAGGGACGGCCGGCCTGCATCGCCCGCGTCAAGGATGACGGGGCGCGTACGGCGGTTCGCCACGGAGCTCGCGGTTCTCACCGGCACCCGACTCCAACGGATCGTGTCGGCGCGCCCCTCAACCACCTCTCGTCCCACGCGGGCGCTAGCGCGCGGTGATCGTCAGATCCGCGAAGTCCGCCACCGTGTCGTCCTCCGTCCAGAGGCCGACCGTCCCGCTGGCGAATCTTTCTTCGCGAAGCGCCATCATTTCCTTCCCGTCGTAGAGAACCGAAATTCGAATCCCCTCTCGACGCACGCCGAGCGTGTGCCATTCGCCCAGCGCCGGCGGCGTCATCTTCTGGAATTTGATGTCGCGGCGCTTCCCGCTCAACAGGTAGTGGGCGATCATTTCCTCCGTTCTTCCGCTGATCCGGACGAGATAGCCGTTCTTCCGCTTCGGATCGAAATGGAAGACGATCCCCACGCTCGGATCGAGTTCCCCCGACAGAATGCGGAACCGCACCGAGATCTCGCACGTTTCGAGCGTCGGCTTGGCGAACCGGATCCAGTTGGACGCCACGGCTTCGTCGTCCGACCGCTGCCGCAGAACGCGCGGGAGCGCGCGCGCCGAATCGGCCGATCCTCCATCGGCGCCGCCCGTGGCGGCCGCCGCCGACGAATCCTCCAGCACCGCCCACGATCCGGCCATGACGATCGAGCCCGTCGGAGCGATGCCGAGCGTGTCCGACCTGAAGTCGACGCGCCACGTCTTTCCGCGAGGCACCTTGGATTTCCCCGCGTGCGCGGGAACGGCGAGGAGCGACGCGGCGAGGAGGAGCGAGAGAAGGGGCAGCGAAAGTCGGCGAATCATTCGATCTCCCTTAGAGTTTGGTAGAGGCGAACCATCGCCTCGGTGTCGCGACGGCAATATTTGAGGAGCCCCTCGCGCAGGCGCTCGCGCTTTTCCCTCGGCTGGCCGGGGTCGGTCATGTCGATGAAGGCGAGAGCCGCCTGGCTTCCCTCGCGGATCTCGAGCCCGTCGTAGGAGAGTTCGGGCACCACGACCGGAAGGACCTGCTTGATCGAGAACGAACCCTGGAAACCGGGGTGGTAGTAGTGCGTGTGGATCACCTTGTGGAGATCGAGGATTCGGGACTCGAGGAGCGCGAGGAGGCGTTCGGACATCGCCGGAAGCGCGTCGGCGAGTTCGCGGATCATCCGCTCCTCGAAGTCGGAGTAGACGACGATCGAGCCCTTCTCGCCGAGCGAGTCGAGGAGCGCCGCGGCGAGTCCCGCGCGCGGATCGGTTCGGTCGACGTGGAGGTACTCGCGGTGATCGAGCTTGCCGTCCTTCTCGAGCACGTGATCCGACCACTGGAAGGGCGTCTGCTGGAAGGGCCGCGTCCCCGGGATGAGAGGGAGCGCCGGGTTGCAGGTCTCGAAATCGAGAAAATGGATCGGGAAGCGCGCCTTGGCGAGCACCTCGCTCAGCTCGGGGCTCACGTAGTGCGCCTGCGCCAGCACGCAGGCGCGGACGCGGCGCTGCAGATCGGAGAGCCCGTCGAAGTCCTCCGGAATCTCCCGGATGTCCTCGATGCCCGCCTCCTCGAACGACCGGCGGAGCCGGGCGGTGAGGCGCGGAAGGGACTCGATCGGATGGTCGGGCTTCGGCTCCGTGTGGCAGGTCGGGTAGAAGGGGCATCGGTAGGGCGCTTCGCACTGCGACCCGATCGGAATCTCGGGTGGCTCGGTGCTCCAGAGAGGGGCGCGCATCGCCTCGATCTCGCGCCGGAGTTCGTCGCGCGCGCGGCGCGACTCCGACGTGAGATCCTCGAAGTGGAAGAGCGCTTCGAGATCGTAGGGGCCGCCCGGCCAGACGTATTGCTTATTGATATGGAGGATCCCGGCGCGGGCGATCGGAATCCCGGCGCCTTCGGCGACCATGAGCTGCACCGCCAGGTCGGGGAGGTGCTCCTCCTTCACGCCCCCGCTCGATTTCACCTCGACCAGGTCCCACGCGCCGCGGCCGCTTCGAGCCAGGACGTCGACGCGGATCCGGATGTCGTCGTGGGAGAGGGCGGCCTCGTAGATGGCCGCCACCTTGGGGTTCTTCATCGCCGCCCTCGTCGCGGCCTCGGCTTCGTCGAGATGGAAATGGTCCTGCACGATCTCGATCCCGCCGGCGTATCGCCCGCGGGCCACGCGGCCGACGTCCTTCCCCGATTCCATGAGGGCCTGGCGGGCCGGGTCGATCTTCTCGCGCTCGTTATAGTGGTAGCACTCGAGGTAGAGCCGCTTGTGGCACTGGAGGCCGGCGGCGACCCGGGACTTCGAGAGCGGCTTGATGGCGGGGCGGGTGCGGGGGGCGGCGCCCCAGAGCGGCAGCTGCGTCACCCCACGACGATAGCACAGGGAGCCCCGAAAGGGCCGTCCGGAGCCGTTTCCCCCGGGGGGCGCGGTCGTGGTAGTTTCAGAGACTCATGATACCCCCGGCCGATCCGATGGTCCTGTTTCGCGAGTGGTTCGAGGAGGCTCACCACGTCGGACTCCCCGAGCCGTCGGCCGCCGGCCTGGCGACCGTGGATGGGCGCGGGCGGCCCTCCATTCGAACCGTCCTGGTCCGCGGCATCGACGAGCGCGGGTTCGCCTTCTTCACCAACTTCAATAGCCGCAAGGGGCGGGAGCTCATGGCGCACCCGGGCGGCGCCCCCGCCTGCCTCAACTTCTACTGGCCGCCCGTGGCCCGCCAGGTTCGCATCGAGGGGATCGCGTCGCCCGTGCCGCCCTCCGAAGCCGACGAGTACTGGGCCTCGCGTCCGCGGGGGCATCAGGTGGCCGCCTACGCCTCGCCTCAGAGCACCGAAATGAAGGGGGGACGAAAGGAGCTCGAGTCCCGATTCGCCGAATGGGACCGAAAGCTCCCCCGCTCCAACGTGCCGCGCCCCGAATACTGGTCGGGCTTCCGCCTCGTCCCCGAAACGATCGAGTTCTGGCAGGGGCGTGAGAATCGGCTCCACGAGCGGATCCTCTATCGCCTCGAGGATGGGCGATGGTCGCAGACGGTGCTGGCGCCTTGAGACGCGGCGCGCGGGTCGTTCTCGCGGCGGCGCTCCTCGCGGCGGCGCTCCCGACGGCGGCGCCCGGGCGCGCGTCGGCGGCCCTCGAATGGATGCCCGACACCCTCATGACGTTCGAGAAGACGACGAGGAGCGTGGAGCGCGGCGTCCTTCCCGTGGCGCAGGATCGATCGAAGCCGGAGGGTCCCCAGGTGCAGCTCGGATTTCTCCGCTACCGAGCCACGGGCAAGTCGCCCGGGCCACCGGTCGTGTTCATCGCGGGATTGTCCGGGATCCCGGCGAGTTTCGTCTCGCGCATCCCGGCCTACGATCGGCTCTTCCAGCGGCTTCGCGCGACGGGCGACGTGATCCTCTTCGATCAGCGGGGCATCGGCATCTCGGGCCCGCTTCTCCTCTGCCTCCCGAGCCACCCGCTCTCCCCGGAGGTCTTCGCCTCGGAGGCGAACGCGCGCAAGGAGATCGACGAAGCCTTCGGATGGTGCGCCGGCACGCTCCGAGCGAACGGTCTGGACGCCGCGGCGTACGACGTTCGTTCGAGCGCGGAGGACCTGGAGGCGCTTCGGCAGGCGCTTGGGGCCCCCCGGCTCAACCTCTTCGCGTACTCGATCGGAACCGAATTGGCGCAGGAATACCTGCGGCGATGGAGCGATCACGTCGGCCGCGCGGTCCTGGTCGGCGCGCGCGGCACGGACGAGGCGTGGCGGCTTCCGAGCGTCTTCGACACGTACGTTCGCCGCTTGTCGCGCTTCGTCGCGCTCGACTCGACGTACGCCAAGCGCCTCCCCGACGCCGAGGCGGCGATCCGTTCCGCCGTCGCCTCCCTGGACGCGCATCCCCGCACGCTTTCGGTGGTCGACCGCCGATCGGGAAGCACCGTCGAGCTGAAGGCCGGCGGCTTCGCGCTCCAGATGCTCCTCCAGGGAGACCTGATCGATCCGCTCGGGTTTTCGACCTTGCCCGCGCTCCTCGTCACCCTGGCCGAGGGAGACGACTTCCTCTTCGCGAAGAAGCTGGGGCAGCTCTACAACAATCTCTCGAACGTCATCAACGTCCAGGTCGTGGCGAGCGAATGCGCGTCGGGCGCCGATGCCGGGCGCGCGGAACGGATCGCGCGGGAGGCGGCTTCGAGCCCATTCGGCGGAGCGCGCTCCTTCCTGCAGCGCCCGGAGCTCTGCAAGGCGGTCGGCGCCGCCGATCTGGGGCCGGAGTACCGCGATCGAGTCTACAGCCTCGTGCCGACTCTCTTCCTGAGCGGCGCCAACGACGGAAACGCGCCCCCCTTCCAGGCCGAGGAAGTGCGATGGGGCTTCCCGAACGGGATCCATCTCGTCGTGGCGAACGGATGGCACGATCTCCTTCCCGTTCCCGACGTGCAGCAGGCGATCGTCGATTTTCTGGCGGGCCAGGAGGTCGGCGGACGGCGGCTGGTCGCGCCGCCGATCCGCTTTCTCCCGGTGGACGTCGCCAAGTCGACCTACGGCAAGGGCCGGTAGATCGCTAGAAGGAGTAGCCGAGCGTCACGGTGACGGAATTGCTCCTCGGGTCCGAACCGGTCAGGCTCCCGCCCGCCACGGCCTTGAACATCTCCGAGAAACTCTTCGAGTAACGGGCGTCGAGCGTCAGGAGCCCCTTCCCCATCTTCAGATCGAACCCACCGCCGACCGCGCCCCCGAGGAGAAGACTCTCCACCTGATCCTTCAGGTCGGCCTCGCTGTTCGCCGATCCGCCGACCGCTGTGAGATCCGCCTCGAGCTTGCTCGCCAGATTCAGCGCCGCCGTGGGGCCGAGATAGAGGTTCGGCATCATGCTCGGCGAGCCCGGCAGCCGAAACTTGGCGAGGATCGGAACCTCGAGGTAGTCGAGTTTGAGCGCGCCGTCCACGGGAGTGGGCGTCCCGCCGTTGTCGACGAGGAGCGTCCCCTTCCCTCCGGTCGGCACGTACTGGATCTCGGGCTGCAGCGAAAAGTAGGGCCCGAGGTCGAGGCGCAGCGTCCCGCCGAAGGTCATCTCCGATCTCGATTCCAGCTCCGCCGCGCTCGAGATGTTCCCGTCGAGATTGGCGACCGTCATACCGACTTTGAAGCCCGGGTGGATGCCGACGGGCCCGGCCGAGGCGCGGGCCGCGACGAGAAGGACGAAGGAGATCGAAACGATCGATCGAACGAGACGCATGGGACGCTCCTTAATAAGGGGCTCCGGAGCGACGAAGCCCCGGAGCCCGATGCCGTTGCTGAAAACGTGTTACCGCGCGACCGCGCGGGGCCCCGGCCGCTCGTCGGCCTGAGGACGTCCGACCTGGCGCCAGAAGGCAGCGGGGTTCGTCTGCCGGAGGCGCGCCGTTTCCGTGATGCTGTGGAACGAGAACGCGACGCCGCAGCCGGTCGTGAGGCCGGCCATCAACTCTCCCTTCGGCTGGCCGGGCGCGAAGACCCACGCCAGGACCACCGCCGCCGCCACGGCGCAATTGGCCAGCGTCGCCGCCGTCCAGTCGCTCGCGACGTTGAAGCCCGGCACGACTTCGAGGTGGCTCAACCGCGTGAACCACTGAGGACCGTCCTTCGAGCCTTCGAAGAACTCCCTCACGTAGCCGGCGATGAGACGCACCTGCTGCCGGCCGTGAATCATCGCGTAGAAGCCGAACGCGACCGCGAAGACCACCGGAAGCATGAGACTCGCGTTATGCGCGGCCACGCCCCACGAAAGCAGGACGGCGGCGGTCAGGCCCGACGCCACCCAGCAGACCATCGCGTTCCGCTCGGCGTCGCTTCCGCGGCTCATGAGCGCGCGGTACTCGAGCTGATCCCAGTCGCCATAGCCAGCCATGAAAGGACCTCCTTGGTGGATGTTGCCTGGTGGGCGCCGCCCCCCGCGGCACCGCTTCCATCTATCGGCAGGCCGGTCGCGGTGGTTGAGCCTCCCGGTGGCGTCTCAAAGTCTCGGTGGGGATCGGCGGTCACGCGCATTCCCGGCGTCCGCGCGATCGGCACGAGCGGCAGCCGGTTGCCGCCTAACGTCTTATCCGATTCTCCCCATCGTGGCACGCGGGCTGCATTGACCGACGGACAGATGCGATTTCCGGGATCTCCCCGGGCGCCGAACAGGAGGAACGACCATGAATGGATGGCTTCGAAATCGTCGGACGTGGTGCGCGGGCCTTCTCGGCGCCGCGCTGCTCGCGGGCTCGCCCCTCTCCGCCCAGGCCGATCAAGGCAAGTGGTGGGATCCTCAACAGGGGGGCAACGATCCTCGGCGGATCGAGAAGAACGAAGCGAGAAACGTGCACGGCGGACCGAAGGGCGATCGCGGACTTCATCGCGGATGGCGGAACGCCGCTCCGGCCTTCCATCGCGACGTGGTGGTGATTCGGGAAGGCTATCGAGGGCCGCGCTATCGAGCGCATCGGGTCTGGGTGAGCCCCACCTACTTCGAGCGGCAGCATCTGATCGCGATCCGGCCGGTGCGCTACTACGTGCAGGTTGGCGCGACGATCGGGGGCGTGCGGGTCGACGCCCGCTTCCATGACCACGGCGACTACTACTACGGCTGCAATTTCTGCGACGCGCGCTTCGACGGCTACGACGGCTACCACCGCCACGTGCTCCGCTGCGACGCCCGGCCGCGAGGCTATCGCCTCGACGTCTGCGACTGGGACAGCCAGTGGAACGACCGGGCCTGCGAGTTCGACGACTACGCCGCGCGGGGCCACGATCGCGACTGGGATTGACGCCGGCGCGACCCCGTCAACTCTCGAAGGGGACAACTACAAGAAGGGGCGGCGAAATCTCTTCGCCGCCCCTTGCGTCGTTTCGGAACCTGAATATCCTTCTCTAGTGCCGACTCGACCGTCGGCAGTGCCCCGGAAGTCGGGGCCGGGATGTCGGGCTTGGCCGCGGGGGCCAAAAGAAGTGCCCCGGGCCCTTTGAACGCCCGCCGTCCCCCATTCCGTCGGCCAGCGCGATGCAACGTCGCGCTGGCCGGTTGTTTTCGGGGTGAGCGAGGGGCATCATCGAGGGGTCATGCGCGCTCCCAGCCCATTTCGCCGAATGCGTTCCGAACCCTCCGCTCTAGTCCCCGTGCTGGCTCTCCTCATGCCCCTCGTCCTGGGGCTCGCCTGCGGCGACGAGACCTCGGGCTCGAGCGTCTCTCCCCTCCCCTCCGCGAACTCGAACTACGAAGCGGTCCGGCTCTTCACGGGCCTCTCGTCCCCCGTCGATCTCCAGGCGCCTCCCGGCGACACGTCGAGAGTCTTCATCGTGGAGAAGGGCGGGCGCATCCGGATCGCGAAGCAGGGCGTCCTTCTCGCGCGCCCGTTTCTCGACATCTCCTCCCTCGTCAGCACCGGCGGCGAGCAGGGGCTCCTCGGCCTCGCGTTCCACCCTTCCTACGCGACGAACGGGAGATTCTTCGTCGACTACACGAACCTCGCCGGCGACACGCGCGTCGCGGCCTACACCGTTTCGAGCGATCCCGACAGCGCGGTTCCGACGGGGGCGACGATTCTCGCGGTCGATCAGCCCTTCTCGAATCACAACGGCGGCCAGATCGCCTTCGGGCCGGACGGGTTCCTCTACGTCGGGCTCGGCGACGGCGGTTCGGGCGGCGATCCGCAAGGAAACGGCCAGTCGCTCACGACGCTCCTCGGGAAGATTCTCCGCCTCGACGTCGACGGCGCCGCGCCCTACGCCGTGCCTCCCACGAATCCCTTCGCCGGGCGGGCCGACGCGAAGGGCGAGATCTGGTCGTACGGTCTCCGGAATCCGTGGCGCTTCTCCTTCGACGCGACGACCGGCGCGATCTGGATCGGGGACGTGGGCCAAAACGCGTGGGAAGAGATCGACGTCGAGCCCGCGGGCGCCGGCGGCCGGAATTACGGCTGGAACCGCATGGAGGGGACGCACTGCTACCCCCCGAACGCCGCGTGCGACACGACCGGCCTCGTCCTCCCGTTGCTGGAGTACGGACACGGCTCGGGCTGCTCCGTGACGGGTGGATACGTCTACCGGGGGAGCGACCTTCCGGAGCTGAGCGGAACCTATTTCTACGGGGATTTCTGCACGGGGATGATTCGAAGCGCGCGGCTCGCGGGAGATGCCGCGACCGAGATGCAGGACTGGACCACGGTGCTGCGCCGCGAGTCGGGTGGAGCGCTCGACCAGCTGTCGTCCTTCGGGGTCGACGCGCGCGGCGAACTCTACTTCCTTCTCATCGACGGCGAGGTCTACCGCCTCCGCCGGAAGCCGTAGCCTCCGCCCGCCCGCACCCGCTCCCCGACGCTAGAACCCCGCGTCGAGAGCCGCGCGGGCCGCGGCGAGCATCGGCGCGGCCGACACCGGGCCGCCGACCGCAGCGCGCATCCACGCGTCGGGCGTGAGCCTCCCGAGCCGCGCGAGCCGCTCCACCTCGTCCCCGAACGGCGCCTTCCGCAGCCGATCCGCGAGCTGGAACGCCACGATGTGGCCGATGGCGTAGTCCGGAAGGTAGAGCGCCGAATTCACGATGTGGGAGTAGATGGCGAGGAGGTCGACGTCCCGCACGCCGTAGTGGGGCGCGAACCAGCGGTTCCAGACGTCGCGCGCCGCGGCCAGCGTCGCCTCGCGCGCCTCGACGGGCGTGGCGCGCGGGTGCGCGTAGAGCCAGTTCCAGATTCTCATGTCGAGGAGGCTCACGCCGCAGATCTCGATCGTGAGCCAGAGATTGTGGAGAGCCTCGCGATGGTGCGCTTCGTCGCCGGCGGCGCCCATGCCGAGAACCGAGAGGTCGCGCTCCTGGAAGGTGAACGCGAAGGCCTCCGTGAAGGCCGTGTTCGGAACCCCGTTCAGGGCCCAGTGGTCGATGCCGTTCAGCGAGAAGATCTGCTCGACGTTGTGGCCCAGCTCGTGCATGGCGACGTTGTAACCCTGGTAGTTCATCCCCTCCGCGGGGACGCGCGTGCGGAGGTGCGCCTTGTCTTCCCGGCGCTGGGCGCCCATGGCGTGCCCCGCGCCCCGCGCGGGGTCGACGAGAATGCGCTCGGCGAGCCACGCGGCGCGCTCGGGGGCGAAGCCGAGGCGGCGGAGGACGTCGGGAATCTCCCGCTGGAACGCCTGGATGTTCCGGAATCGCGCCTGCACGGCGGCGTCGAGCTCCTCCTCGCGCAACGACGCGCGCGGCAGATAGCCCGTGTACCAGACGTCGAACGGTTCGAGCGGGCGGCCGAGGCGCTCGGCGACCCGACGAACCAGACGTCCCACCTCGGGCGCCTCGAGGAGCGAGACGAGTAGGGACTCCGTGTCGCGCTCCGTCATCTGGCGGCCGAGGTCGAACCGACGCTGGATGAACGTCGGCGCCGTCGGCGCGTAGGGATCGAGCGCGCGCACGGCGTGGAAGACGCCGAGGAGCACCTCGTACCTCGTGTCGGGCTCGCGCGCCGAGAGATCCGCGCGCGGGGCCGAGCCGTCCACCGGCCCGACTTCGTTCGTCTCCGGACACCAGAGAACGTCGGGGTTCGCGCGCACGGCGAGAGGAATCTCCTGTCGCTCGATCCGCTCCATGATCCGCTGGATGATCCGCTGCTTTTCGAGCCCCGCCTCCCCCGCCGCGTAGTTCGCCTTCAATTCGTCCCGCAGGCCCCAGTGGGAGATGAGGCGAAGCCCCTCCGGGAAGGGCCGGCGCCCGTCCGTCGTGAGCACGCGATCCATCAGGATGTCGTACTCGGAGACGTAGACGTCGGCCGCGTTCAACGCCCGTGTCATCTCCTGCGAGAGCTCGGCCGGGGCTCGCACGGCGAACCGCTCCATGAGGCAGGAGCGGGCCCACTCCTCGCGGCTCCACCCGGCGCCGTCCCGGAGGCGCTCCTCGAGACGATGGACGGGGAAATTGAGGAGGGCGAAGAAGGCGATCTTGGTTCGGAAGAGATCGGGCTCGACGTGCGCGAAGAGGTCCGTGTCGGCGAAGAGGAGGTCGACGGCTTCCAGCGGGCCCGTGTCGGTGTCCATCGGCCGCCGGAGCTCGCGATGCAACTCGTGGAGGAGCCCGTCGATCTGCTCCAGCGCGTCCGATATGCGGGAGAAGGCGCGCGCCCGCGCGCCCTCGTCCGCCAGATAGTTGCGCCGGCAGAAGTCGGCGAACGCGGCGTCGTCCCCATCCTCGCGCCACCATCGCTCGGCGACCTGGCGCGCTCCCCGGCGGATGGCCTCCGCGTGCGCCGCCCCATGGACCGCGACGAGAGACGAAGCGACTCCGTCGACCGCCGATTCCGGGAGAAACGCCCGATGCGCCGGCGACGCCGCGCGCGGGCCGCCCGAAGCCGCCGCGGTATCGGCGCTCATGCCGTCACCCCTTCGCGGGCACGGCCGTCGTGTCGGCCGTCGCCGGAGCGGTCGCGGGCGCGTCGCTGCTCCACATGTCGCGGTAGAGCCGCCACCCGGCGTCGGTCTTCCGCCAAACGACGAGCGTCTTCCCCACCTCCACCGTCTCGCCGTTCGCGCCGATCAGGGAGTAGCGTCCCTCCTCCGTCACTTCGTCGCCGGTGCCGTGCACCTCGACGGTCTCCAGGGCGAGCGACTGGATCGGAAGTTCCAGGAGGCTCTCCCAGAACTTGGCGATGGCGTCCCGCCCCAGGACGGGCGGGGCGTTCGGCGGCAGGAGCTTCGCGTCCTCGGTGTAGAGGAGGGCCAGCGCCTTCGCGTCGTGCGCGGCGACCCCCTTCGAGAAATCCCGATTCGCCGCTTCGATGCCGGCGCGGGCGGCCGCCGGATCGCTCTGCGGCGGACGGGCGCAGGAGCCGGCGAAGACGAGGATCATGGCGGAGAGGGCGAGGAGAAAGGCGACGGGAAACGCCGAGGGGCGTCCCGGGAAGGAAAAACGCATGGGGCAAAGCTCCTTGGTGGAGGCTCCCGATTCGAAATCGGACGATCGTTTCGCGGCGCTAGGCCGCGGGCTCTCGAGCCGGTTCCTCGACGACCCAGCGGACCGACTTGCTGCACGGGCAAACGCCGCCCACCCGCTTCAAATTCGGCATCTTCTTCATGGCCTGCTCCGGCGTCGTGCGGCCCGCGACGACGTCACGAAGCGTCTCCACGAACTGCCGCATGTCGCGGCTGTGGAGGTAGGGATCCGGAAGCGTCTGCGCCAGATGCCGGACGTACGCGTCGACGTCGTCGAACGTCTCCCCGCGCGTCCCGATCATCGTCCACGCCGGCTCGCCCTTTCGCCGGAAGTATCGGCGATCGGGAAGGGTCAGCAGATCGTCCCACGACACGCCTTCCGACTTCGAGCGGTCGGCCAGGAGGCGCGACACGAACGACTCGGCCTCCTCGGGCGAGAGGCGCGGGATGCGCGAGCGCACGTAGCGCTGATTCAGGTCGGCCACGACCTTCTGGAGCTCCTCGTAGTACTGGGACTGCGCCTCGAGGTTCTTCAGGTTCTTGAAGCCGAACCGGATGTTGGAGTCGCCCCCCTTCTCGTGCCCGAACATCTCGAGACCGCGAGGCACCCACTTGTTCAGCGAGCGCTGGATGGCGTTCATCGTGACGAGCTCGTAGCCCTGCGCGGCCCGCTGCACCCAGCGGCGAAGCGGAACGACGCCGGCGGCGAGATGGAACGCCTCCTCGCGCAGCATCGGCGGCATCGACTGCGCGAACGGCTTGTAGGCGCAGACCTTCTGCATGGCGAGCTGATACTTGCCCACGCGGTCGATGACGGCCGCGAAGACGACGTTGTCGACGAAGGAGTCGTAGTCGACGTTGAAGGCGTCGAGGACGTGGGAGCCGGTCCGCATGGAGAGGATCTCCTCCACCATGTCCTCGGCCGACTGGTCGCTGACGCCGCTCCAGTCCTGCGACGTGAGCATGTGGAACATCTGGTATCCGTGCCGAAGCTCTTCCGCCATGACGCGGAGGACCCAGAAGCGGTCCTCGTCCTCCTGCGCGCGCGAGAGGGTGACCTCGTGCTGCTGGATGGAGCCGAACTCGGTGGAGGCCTGCGCGCGGATGATGCCGAGAAGGTGGCGGCCCTGCTCCTCCGTCATCTCGGAGGGCTTCGTCATGCGGGGCCGGCCCTTCTGATCCCCCACCTCGATCGTGTCGCCCATGCCGACTTCCATCTTGGCGCAGAGGCAGAACTCGGGATCGTTCGGGAAGTACTTGTGCCAGTTCTCGGGAAGGAGCCCGTAGTCCGGGAAGTGGTGCCGCTGCCAGTGGAGGACGGCGTCGTGGTACTTCTTCGGAAGGGTGGTCTGATCGACGTTCACGGTACGTGCATCTCCAGCGCCTGAAGGGGCGCGTTCTGGAATCCGACGGCGCGCAGGAAGCCCGCCAAGTCTCCGTCTTCGGGTCCGACGAGGGTGCGCAAGACGGTCGCGCCCTGGCTACGCAGATAGCTCTGGGCCGCCTCGAAGAGCCGCCGGCCGATCGATCGTCCCTGGTAGTCGGGATCGACCCCGAACCGTTCGATCCAGCCGTTCGTCTCCTCCAGGCCGAATTCGCCGCTTCGGAGGTCGGTGAACATGAAGCCGACCACCTTCCCGTCGATCTCCGCCACCGGGCAGGCCTCCGGATCGCGCCGGAGATAGTAGACCACGCGGCGCTCCCAGACGTCGGGCTTGTAGGTGCCGGTCAGGCGCTCGTCGATGGCGGTGATCCGGCCGAGATCGAGCTCCGAAAGAGGACGGATTTGGATGGTGCCGGGGGCGGAATTCATGGCGTGAGAATAGCATGGCGCCCCGAACGCGGGCACCCGGTAGATGGGCGGCGTTCGGGGCGCGGAATCGCGGCGGCCGGCGTCAGTCGGCGGTGGCCGGCTCGATGATGGTCGCGATGCGCGCGATGCTGTTCGCGGGGAAGCCCCCCTGCCGCGCGTGCTCCGCGACCGCGGCCTCGTCCGGCGCGTAGTAGATGCAGTAGATCTTGTCCCCGGTGACGTACGAGTGGATCCACTGGATCTGCGGACCCATCTTCTGCAGGACCGCGCACGACTTCTGGGCGATCGCTTTGAGCTCGGCGTTCGAGAGGTTTCCGGCCCCCGGGATCTCGCGCTCGATGACGTACTTCGGCATGGTTTCCTCCGGATCGACTGAACGTGGACGGGCGCCGAGCCGCCGCGGACGGGACTCCGGCGGCGAATTCGGCCTGTCGGACTACATTACCAGAGCCGGCGGCGCCTGGTTGGCGAGGAAACGCCGAGGACGCCGAAGAGTCCCCGCACGAGTTCGCGCCCGACCGCCTTCGCCAGCGGCGACCCGAGCGCCTTGCCGATCTGCTCGGCGACGTCGGGCTCTCCGGCGGCCGGCTTCCCGGCGGGCCGCTTCCTGGATGCGGGAGCGCCCGCGTCGCCGCCACCGTCGGCTCCCGGCTCGGCCCGCTCCTTCGCCCTCGACTCCAGAACTTCGCGCGCGCTCTCCCGGTCGACGGCGGTCGCGTACGCCGCGTGGAGCGGCGACGCCAGGACGCGCGCCTGGAGATCGGCGGCCGGGATCGGCCCCATGAGGCTGGTGGGCGGCGGCAGGAGCGTGGCCACGACGGGCGTCGGCGTGCCGCGAGGGGAGAGAACCGTCACGAGCGCTTCGCCGATGCCGAGCGACGTGAGGGTCTTCGGGATGTCGTAATACTCCGAGCGCGGGAAGGTGTTCGCCGTGGCGCGGAGCGCCTTCTCGTCGTCGGGCGTGAAGGCGCGGAGCGCGTGCTGAACGCGGTTGCCGAGCTGGGCCAGGATGTCGGCCGGGACGTCCTTCGGCGTCTGCGTGACGAAGAAGACGCCGACTCCCTTCGAGCGGACGAGCCGCACGACCTGCTCCACTTCCTGCAGGAACGGCTTGCCGGCGTCGTCGAAGAGGAGGTGCGCCTCGTCGAAGAAGAAGACGAGTTTCGGCCGTTCGAGATCCCCGACCTCCGGCAGCTCGCGATAGAGCGAGGCCAGGAGCCACATCATGAAGGTGCTGAAGAGCGCGGGGCGGTCCTGGATGTCGGAGAGCTCGAGCGCGGTGACGATCCCCTTCCCCGACCGATCCTTCCGCAGGAGATCGGAGACCTCGAACTCCGGCTCCCCGAAGAAGCGCGACGCGCCCTGGGCTTCCATCTCGACGATCTTCCGCATGAGAACGCCGACGGTCGCTTTCGACATGCCGCCGAACGCGGCGAGCTCCGCCGCGCCCTCGCCCGTCAGGTACTGGAGGACGGCGCGGAGGTCGGAGAGGTCGAGCAGGAGGAGCTTCTTGTCGTCGCAGAATTTGAAGACGAGCGAGAGGACGCTCTGCTGCGTGTCGTTCAGGTCGAGCGCCCGCGCGAGGAGGAGGGGCCCGAACGAGGAGAGGGTGGCGCGAATGGGCGTCCCGGCCTCGCCGCTCAGGCTCACGAACTCGACCGGGCAGGGGGCCGGCGCGAAAGGGACTCCGACCGACTTGCTCCGCTCCTCGATTTTTGCGTTCGTGACTCCGGGCACCGCGAGGCCGCTCAGGTCCCCCTTCAGATCGGCCAGGAAGACCGGGACGCCGGCGGCCGAGAGCTGTTCCGTCAGGACCTGGAGCGTCTTCGTCTTCCCGGTCCCGGTGGCACCGGCGATGAGACCGTGCCGGTTCATCATCGAGAGGGGCACCCGGACGCGCGCGCTCCCGGCCACTTGGCCGTCGAGCATCGGAGCGCCCAGGAGGATCGTCTCCCCTTCGAAGCCGTATCCGGCCCGGATCGCCTCGTCGAACGCCTTCGCCGTCATGGGGAAAGACTCTGCCATCCGGGGGCCATTACGTCAATTAGAGCCGACTCGGGGCGTTCGAACGCTTGCCCCGGCCGGGGCGGTGGGCTAGATTCCAGGAGCCGATAGAGGAACGGGCAGGAGCCCGGGCTGGTACCTGACAGGGCCGTCAAAGCAGGAGGTTTCCGTGCGCACATTCGCTCGCGTCGTATTCGCGCTGTCGCTGGTTCTTCTTCCCTCGATGGCCCGGGCGGGCGGTGAGGATTTGCCGGGCTGGTGGCTCGCGCCGGGCGGCGGCGTCGCGTGGTTCCCCAACGAGCTGGCGACGAAGGAGACCGCGCCCACCTTCGGCGGGATTCTCGGCTTCAGGCTCTCCCCCACGTGGGCCCTGGAGGCGCGGGGGCATTTCGCCACGGCCGATAGCGCGGTCGGAACGGGCTCGACCGATTTCCTCCACGGCGAGGGAAATCTGACCTGGTTCCTCTCGAAGGGCGCCTTCAAGCCCTACGTCACGGCGGGCGCGGGCGCCATCAGCATCGACAACGGATCGTCGAGCGAGTCCAAGTTCGCCTGGAACGGAGGCGCGGGATTCCACGTCGGCCTCTCGGGCAGCGTGGCCCTTCGCCTCGACGGCCGCGTGACCTCCTACAAGGTTCTCGTGCCCTCCTCCAACAAGGAAGAGTACAAGTACCAGCCCGAGATCTTCGGCGGCCTCCTCTTCGGATTCGGCGGCAAGCCGAGCGACGACGACGCCGACGGAGTGCCGAACAAGCTCGACAAGTGCCCCGCCACGCCGCTCGGCGCCCGCGTCGACGCGAACGGCTGTCCGGTGGACGGCGACGGTGACGGCGTCCCCGACGGTCTCGACCAGTGCGACGGAACTCCGAAGGGCGCGACGGTGGACGTCAAGGGATGCCCGAGCGATAGCGACGGCGACGGCGTCTTCGACGGGCTCGACACGTGCGCCGACACGCCGAAGGGCGCCAAGGTCGACGCCAGCGGCTGCCCGATGGATTCCGACAAGGACGGCGTCTTCGACGGGCTCGACCAGTGCGAGGGGACTCCCTTCGGCTGCACGGTGAGCCCGAACGGTTGCCAGAGCGACGCGGACCAGGACGGCGTCTGCGACGGCATCGACAAGTGCCCCGACACGCCCGCGAACGTCCGTGTCGACAAGCTCGGATGCCCGATCGAGGTCAGCCAGAAGGAGACGGAGCTCCTCGACACCGGGATGATCCGCCTCCAGGACGTCAACTTCGACACGGGCAAGTCGATCATCAAGCCCGAGTCGTACAAGGCGCTGGACGAGGTGGGGAACATCCTGGCACGGTGGCCGGAGCTTCGCGTCGAGATCGGCGGCCATACCGACGCTCGCGGCAGCGACGCGCAGAACCAGAAACTGAGCGATTCGCGCGCCAAGGCCGTGCTCGATTACCTGCTCAACAAGTTCCCCGAGCTGAAGACCGAGCAGTTCACCTCGAAGGGATACGGGGAGACGCAGCCGATCGCCTCGAACACGACGCAGCTCGGCATGGCGAAGAACCGGCGCGTGGAGTTCAAGGTCCTGAACACGGACGTGCTCAAGCGGGAGAAGGAGAAGCGCTCCTTCGCCCCGAAGCAGTAGCCGAACACCCGAGCCGCAAGGCAAAGGGGGATCGAATGACGACTCGTGGCATCTTCGCCACCCTCGGACTCGCGGCGGCCCTGCTCCTCGCAGGCGCCGCCTCGGCCCGGGCCGATCAATCGGCGAGGTGGTGGATCGTTCCTGGCGGCCAGGTGCTCTGGCCCGCCCCGGCGCTCGATCTCGAGGACAACGCGCTGGGCCCGGGCGCCATCGCCGGGCTCAGGCTGGACCCCAATTGGGCCCTCGAGGGGCGCTTTCACTACGCGAAGCTCGATCCGGCCTCGGGCACGGGGACCCAGACGGAGCTTTGGCGCGGCGAGGGGAACCTCACCTATTTCATCGCGCCCGGGCAGCGCTTCACCCCCTATTTCACCGGCGGGGCGGGCACCGCCGGCTTCAGCCGGGGTCCGCTCGACGGGCACGAGTTCGCCTGGAACGCGGGAATCGGGTTCCTCGTCCGCTTCAACGAGAAAATGGCGCTCCGCGTCGACGGCCGCAGCGTGAGCATGCGGCATCCCGTGGAGGCGAGCGACCAGTGGCTGGAGAGCGGCGAGGTCTTCGCGGGCCTCTCGTTCGGATTCGGCGTGAAGCAGGACGAGACGGCGGACGACGATCATGACGGCGTCGCGGATCGCCTCGACCGTTGCCCGAACACGCCGCGCGGCGCCCGGGTCGACGCGGACGGATGTCCGCTCGACAGCGACGGCGACGGGGTGTGGGACGGCATCGACGAGTGCCCGCGAACCCCGGCCGGCGTCCGCGTGGACGCGAGAGGGTGTCCGAAGGACAGCGACGGCGACGGCGTTTGGGACGGCATCGACGAGTGCCCGGACACGCCGGCCGGCGCGAAGGTCGACAAGAAGGGCTGCACCGTCTCGGCGAAAGAGCAGGAGCTCATCGAGACCGGGATGATCCGACTCGAGAACGTCTACTTCGACACCGGCAAGGCGACGATCAAGGAGGAGTCGCACGCCGCGCTGGACGAGGTGGCCACGATCCTGAACAAATACGACGATCTGAAGATCGAGATCGGCGGCCACACCGACGCGCGGGGCGAGGCGGCGTTCAATCAGACGCTGAGCGAGGCCCGGGCCAAGGCGGTTCGCGACTACCTGGTCGGCAGGCACAACCTGTCGAGCACCCGCTTCACGACGGCGGGTTACGGCGAGTCGAAGCCGGTGGCGAGCAACGACACGGCCGCCGGCATGACGAAGAACCGGCGGGTCGAGTTCAAGGTCATGAATCCGGAGGTGCTGAAGCGGTAGATCTTCGGTAGGGTTCGAAGGGGCGGGCGCGCGTCACGGCGTCCGCCCCTTCGTCTTTTCAGTCGGTGAGAAGAGGCCAGCGGAACTCGCGCTTCCAGCGCGCGGCGCGCTGCTCCACCCGCTCCAGGAACGCGGGCCAGCGCGGATCGCGGTGGAGCGCGCCGTAACGATCGGGATCCCGGTAGAGCGTGAGGGCGTCCTGCCCCAGCTCGGTCGCCCGATCGAGGGCGCGGAACGCCTTGTCGCGGTCCCCCATGGTCGCCCAGCCGCACGCCATCTCCATCGCGGCGTCCATGTCGACTTCGGCCTCGGGGGCGGACCAGAGCATGTAGCGCGTCCCTTCCTCCGTCCGGCCGCAGCGGTACATCGCGAGCCCGACGTAGAACCACATGGCGTGGAATTCCGTCTCCTTCTTCACCTCGCGGCTCGGGTCGTGGAGCGTGTCCCAGAGCGCCACGATCTCCCGATGGCGCCCGAAATGGGAGAGGCAGAGGGCCTCCATCAAGAGGCCCCTCGGATGGCTCCCGAACCGCACGGCCGTCCGTTCCAGCCACTCCCGCGCCCGAGCTTCGTCGCGCCGGAACGAGTGGATGCGGACCAATCCCCAGTAGGGCCACGGGATGCTCGGGTCGATCGAGATCGCGTGCTTCGAAGCCTCCACGGCTTCGTCGAGCAGCCCGGAAATGCGGAACAGATAGGCGAGATAGTGAAAGACGAGCCAGTTGTTCGGCATCTGGCGGGCCGAGTCGCGGAAGGCGGCGTACGCCTCCGACTTGTTGCCCCGCACGAGCTGGTGGGCCCCCCACGCGAAGATGGCGTCGGGGAGCTTCGGATCGAGTTTCAGGGCGTGGCGGATCGCCTGCTCGGACTTGCCGTACCAGGCGGGATCGCTGTCGAACCCGCCGTCGATCATGCTGTGGTACATCCGGCCGAGATCGACCCACGCGAGCGCGTAGCCGGGATCGATCTTCACGGCGGCCTCCATCATCTGGATGCCCTCGAGATACGACTCCTTGAGATTTCCCCGCAGCGCCTCGCGCGCCCGCATCAACCGATCGAAGGCTTCGGGATGCGGCGTGTAGATCTCGGGCGGACGCGCGCCCTCCTCCGCCGTGACCCGCGCGGTGAGGGCCTCGGCGATTCCCTGCGCCACCTGATCCTGCACCTCGAAGATGTCCTCGTTCCGGACGTCCACCTTTCCCGCCCAGAGCGAGCGCCCGCTCGGCGTCTCGATCAGGCGGGCCGTGGCCCGAAAGCGGTCGCCGACGCGCTGGAACGACGCGTCCAGCACCGCGGTCACGCCGAGGGCCTGCCCGACGTGACGGGGATCGACGGCTTGATTCTCGAATTTCAGAACCGAGGAGGTCGCGCGCACGACGAGATCGGGCGAGGTGGAGAGCCGGGTGATGACCGCGTCGGCGAGCCCGACGCCGAGGTACGCGAGATTCTGATCCCCGCCGATGTTCTTGAAGGGAAGAACCGCGATGGCGCGCGGCCCGCCCCCTTCCGATCCCGCGGCGGCCGGAGGGTGGGTGGCGAGGCAGCCGCACTCGAGCGTGTCGAGGTCGTTGTCGAGGTCTCGCGCCGACGCGTGCCGGCGGGACGGATCCTTCGAGAGGACTTTTCCCAGGACGAAATCGAAATCGTTCGTCAGAGCGGGATTCAGGCTGGAGGGATTGGCCGGCGTCTCGTGGAGGATCTGGTTCATCGTCTCGACGGTCGACGCGGCCTTGAAGGGGTGCCGCCCCGTCAGGAGCTCGTAGAGGATCGTGCCGATCGAGAAGAGATCGCTCGCCGGCCCGGCCGGCTGGCCGAGCACCTGCTCCGGCGACATGTAGGGCGCGGTGCCCATGATCGTTCCCGGCATGGTCGCGGTGCGCGCGCCGAGATCGGGGCTCACGCTCCGCGCGAGCCCGAAGTCGAGGATCTTCAGCAGGCCGTCGGACCGGACCATCATGTTGTCCGGCTTGAGATCCCGATGAACGAGCCCGGCGGCATGCGCGACGGCGAGCGCCGCGACCGCCTGGCGAACCACGTTCAGAACTTCCGCCGGAGACTTCTTGGGGACCGACCAGGTGCGAAGCGTCTCGCCCTCGATTCGCTCCATCGCGATCCAGAGCCGGCCGTCGGTCTCGCCCGCGTCGTGGACCACGACGATGTTCGGGTGGTTCAGCGCCGACGCGGCGCGGGCTTCGTGGAGGAGGCGCTCGCGGCGATCCCGATCGTGCGTGAACTCCTCCGGAAGCACCTTCACGGCGAGCCGGCGGCCGAGGACGGGATCCTCGGCGAGATAGACCTTCCCCATACCGCCTTGACCCAGCGGTTCGAGGATCCGGTATCGACCCAGCGTGATCTCGGACATGGGCCAAGAATAGCATGCGGGCGCGCCGAATCGGACAACCCCGCAAAAAGGCTTGACGCAATGGGTTAGGTCATGCTAGCCTCGTTCATTCGTACCTTCGCGCCCTCCGGATCCCTCGGGGGAGGACCGGATCGCACGAGAACTCCTCACTACGGACTTCCGTGACCGTAGGAGCAGACCCTCGTTGAGCCACGTTGCCACGAGCGTTCTCCGTTCCGCGAAGATCCCGGCCCGCTCGTCCGCGGGTCGAGACCTCGGCTACCGCTTTGTCTCGCGCACTCCCCCCCCGCCCGGAGAAGACCGGGCCCCTCCGTAGTCCCGCGTCCCACGAAGTCCGCGTTCCTCGCAGGTCCAGGTCTCGCACGGATTCAGGTCTCGATCGGTTCACGCACGCATCACCCCCATGGAGGTCTCCCCATGAAGAAGCTGACCTACGCGATCCTCGCGATGTTCGTGGTCGCTCTCGGACTCACCGGCTCCGCCCGCGCCGGCAGTGGTCCGGAAATCATCGGCGAAGGCCGCTGGATGAACAACGACAACGCGAGAAACGCGGACAACGGCGAGGTGGTCTACCGCTGCGCGACGGAAGAGCGCGGGAAGCCGATGTCGGCGCCGGACAAGGCGCAAATCGACCAGTGGATCTCCGAGAGCCGGATTGCGGCCGGCGGCGTGATCACGGTCAATTTCCACGTGATCTACAGCGGTTCGACAGGAAACGTCAGCGACGCCCAGCTCGACCAGCAGATTCTGGTGATGAACCGCAACTACGCCGGCAAGGATTACTCCGGCAACACGGTCTCCGGCGCCGCGAACACCGGCTATACGTTCGTGAAGGGCACCGTCGATCGGATCGCCGCCACCGGCAAGCGGAAGGGCTGGTGGACGATGACCCCCGGCTCGAGCGCGGAGCGCGCCGCGAAGACCGCGTACGTGAAGAACCCGACCACGTCGCTCAATTTCTACACCTGCAAGCCGGGCCAGAACCTTCTCGGCTGGGCCACCTTCCCGTGGAACCTCGCGAGCAACCCGACGATGGACGGCGTCGTGATCCACTACGCTTCTCTCCCGGGCGGCACGCTCTCGCCGTACAACCTGGGCGGCACCGCGTCGCACGAGGTCGGTCACTGGGTCGGCCTCTACCACACGTTCCAGGGCGGCTGCGACGGCGGCAACTGCTCCGGCGCCGGCGACCAGGTCTGCGACACGCCGGGCGAAGCGTCGGCCACGTCGGGCTGTCCGACCAGCAAGGACACCTGCCCCGAGGCGGGAGCCGATCCGGTCCACAACTACATGGATTACTCGACCGACATTTGCTACACGAACTTCACGGCGGGGCAGGACGCTCGGGCCGACTACATGATGTCGACGTACCGTCCGCTCATCGGCTCCGCTCGACTCGCCGACGGCTCCTCGAATCCGGGGAACGGCAGCGGCGGCCCGCCGGAGGACATCTTCGACATGGGCGCCCGGAACGCCGACAACGGCGAGGCCGTCTATCGCTGCGCGACGGACGAGCGCGGTCCCAAGATCTCGACGCCCGACGAGGCTCAGATCCGCCAGTGGATCTCCGAGAATCGCGTCGCCGCCGGCGGCGTGATTCCGGTCTACTTCCACGTCATCTACAACGGGTCGACGGGAAATCTCTCCGACGCGGAGCTCGACGCCCAGATCGCGGTCATGAACAACAACTTCGCGGGCAAGGACTACAGCGGGAATCCGGTCTCCGGCGCCGCGAACACCGGCTACACCTTCTACCGCGCCGGACAGGATCGCACGAACGCGACGGGCGGCAGGAAGAGCTGGTGGACGATGACCCCGGGCTCCAAGGCCGAGCGGAGCGCGAAGACCGCCCTGGTGAAGAGCCCCACCACGCAGCTGAACTTCTACACCTGCAAGCCGGGCCAGAATCTCCTCGGCTGGGCCACGTTCCCCTCGAGCCTCGCCGGCAACCCGACGATGGACGGCGTGGTCATCCACTACGCGTCGTTCCCGGGCGGCTCGCTCGCTCCGTACAACCTCGGCGGCACGGCCACGCACGAGGTCGGCCACTGGGTCGGCCTCTACCACACGTTCCAGGGCGGCTGCGGCACCAGCGACTGCGCCAACAGCGGCGACTACGTCTGCGATACGCCGGCCCAGTCGACGGCGACGTCGGGATGCCCGAGCGGCAAGGACACCTGCGCCGGCGCCGGGCTCGATCCGATCCACAACTACATGGATTACTCCTACGATGCCTGCTACACGAACTTCACGTCGGGACAGGACGCCCGGGCCGACTTGATGATGTCGACCTACCGTCCCGCCATCGGATCCGCGCGCGTCGCCAACGCCGCCGCCATGGCGAGCGGACACGGCGCGAGCGACGGAACGACCCTCGGCGCGAGGCCGAACCCCTTCAATCCGCGCACGAAGATCGAGTTCGGTCTGTCGCGCGAGGAGAAGGTCACGCTCCGCATCTTCGACGTCCGCGGGCGGCTCGTCGCCACGCTGGTCGACGGCCGGCTCCCGGCCGGCAACCATTCGGTCGACTTCGACGGCGGCAAGCTGGCGAGCGGCGTCTACATGATGCGGCTCCAGCACGGCGACGGCACCGAGGTCGTGAAGCGGATGACGTTGCTGAAGTAGCGCCGGCGCCCGTCCGGGCGCTGTAAGGTCACGCGACACGCGACGGGGGTCGGACCACGGTCCGGCCCCCGTTCTCGTTTCGTGGTAGGCTTCCCGCATGCACGGAACGATCGTCGCGAAGGGGGGCCGCCGGGTCCGGCTCGAGGAGATCGACGCGGACGACACCCGCGGCCTCGGCTCGGAGGAGGAGGCGCGCGCGAATCTGGCGAACGACCTCGAGCGGCTCCGCGAGCTGCAGAAACTCCTGGTGGCCGACGCGCGCTACGCCCTCCTCGTGGTGCTCCAGGCGATGGACACGGGCGGGAAGGACGGCACGATCCGCCACGTCATGAGCGGGCTCAATCCGGCCGGGTGCGCGGTGACGTCCTTCAAGGTGCCGAGCGCGACCGAGCTGGCGCACGACTACCTCTGGCGCGTCCACCACGCCGTTCCGCCGCGCGGCATGGTCGGCGTCTTCAACCGCTCCCACTACGAGGACGTTCTCGTCGTGCGCGTCCACGATCTCGTACCCAATCACGTTTGGAAGGCGCGCTACCGGCAGATCAACGAGTTCGAGCGCCACCTGACCGAGAACGGCGTCACGATCCTCAAGTTCTACCTCCACATCAGCAAGGCCGAGCAGGCGCGCCGCCTGCGCGAGCGCATCGAGGACAAGTCGAAGAACTGGAAGTTCGAGGAGGGCGATCTGGAGGAGCGGAAGCTGTGGGACCACTACATGGAGGCGTACGAGGACGCGATCAACGAATGCGGGACCACGTGGGCGCCGTGGCACGTGGTCCCGGCCGACAAGAAATGGGCGCGCGACGCGGTCGTCGCCCGCGCCATGGTCGAGGCGCTGGAGTCCCTCGAGCTCCGCTATCCGAAGCCGAAGACCGACCTCTCGAAGCTGATCGTCCGCTAGGTCGGCGAACCTAGCGCGCCGCCGAGGAGTCCGCGGCCGCCGAGTCGGCGCCGGCGGGAGCCGCCGTCGCTGCGCTCTTCGCGTCCGACTTCAGGCCCTCCCTCTCCGCCGCCTCGATCGCCTCCGCCAGTTCCTCCGCCTCCTTCGACTTCCTGGCCGTGAGCCACGCGAGCTGCTCCTTCGCCTTCTCCAGATTGCCCGCCATCAGGAAGGCTTCGCCGAGATACTCGTGCGCTTCCTCGTAGTCGGGGTCGATCGTCAAGGAGCGGTCGTAGGCGTCGAACGCGCGGCCCAGGTTGCCCGACTTCCGGGAGCAGAAGCCGATCATGTTCCACGCCTCGGCGTAGGGCTCGTGAATGCGGACGGCCTTCTCGAAATAGGTGAGCGCCTCCTCGTACTTCACCCTCGCCTCCGAGACCTGTCCCTCCTTCTGGAGCTTCTTCGCCTTCTCCGTGATCTTGTAGCCCTTCTTGTATTCCTTCTCCGCCAGGGCGCGGTTCTGCTTGGCGGTTTCGTCGTCGGTCGCGGCGGCGGTGGCGGAAGCCGGAGCGGCGGGCTCGGCCGGCTCGCTCCTCGGCGGCGTCGGCGCCGCCACGGCGAGGGCGGCGGTCAGGAGCGCCGCCGTGACGACCGTGAGCATGGCGGCAGGTGAGGCAAGGTCGAGGGGGCGAGGGCGGCGCATGCGTGTCTCCTCTTGGACAGGGAATCGGGGGCTCGGGCCGTCCGGAAGGCTCCGATCCCGGCGCGGCCCACCGATCCTACCAGAGCGCGGGGAATCGGGGTATGCTCCGGGACCTATGAGCCGTCTCCGCCTTCCGATCCTCATGGCGATTCTCTTCGCCCTCGCGTCGCCGGCATGGGCGGGAGGGCCGAACGATCCGGTCGTGCCGCTCCTCCTCGGTCTCGCGGTGGTGCTCGCGGCCGGAAAGGTCGGCGGCTGGCTCGCGACGCGCGTCGGCCAGCCCGCCGTTCTCGGCGAACTCGCCTGCGGCATCGTCATCGGTAACCTCGGCCTCATCGGATTCGGCGCACTCGAGCCGCTGAAGCACGACGTCTTCCTCCAGATCTTCTCGAGCCTCGGCGTGATCGTTCTCCTCTTCGAGGTCGGGCTCGAATCGACGGTCCCCCAGATGATGCGCGTCGGCCCCTCGGCGCTCCTGGTCGCCTGCCTCGGCGTCGTGACGCCGTTCGCGCTCGGCTGGCTGATGGGAGCCTGGCTCCTCCCCGAAAAATCGACCTACGTCCACGCGTTCCTCGGGGCGGTCCTGACCGCGACCAGCGTCGGCATCACCGCGCGCGTGCTCCGCGACCTGCGCGAGTCGACGAGCGACGAGGCGAAGATCATCCTCGGCGCGGCGGTCATCGACGACGTCCTCGGCCTCATCATCCTGGCAGTCGTGAGCGGCATCATCACCGCGGCGGATCAGGGGCTCACGCTCTCGATGGGCTCGATCGTCTGGATCACCGTGAAGGCGGTCGGATTCCTCGCCGCCGCCGTCGTGATCGGGCGGATCCTCACGCCGCATCTCTTCCGCCTCGCCGCGAGGATTCGCGTCCCCGGCGTCCTGCTCATCTCCGGGCTCGTCTTCTGCTTCCTGCTCTCCTACCTCGCCGCCAAGGTCGGACTCGCCCCCATCGTCGGCGCGTTCGCCGCCGGGCTCGTCCTGGAGCCGGTCGTCTTCGAGGCGTTCGAGGAGAGCCGCCAGCATTCGCTCGAGTGGTTCCTGCATCCCATTTCCCTCTTCCTCGTCCCGATCTTCTTCGTCCTCACGGGGCTCCACGTCGATCTGGCGAGCCTCGGCGATCCGCGCATCATCGGCCTCGCCGCGGCTCTCACCGCGGCCGCCTGGCTCGGCAAACAGGCGTGCATGTTCGGAGTCCTGCAGCGCGGGGTCGACCGGATGTCGGTCGGGCTCGGCATGGTGCCCCGGGGCGAGGTGGGGCTCATTTTCGCCAACATCGGCGCGACGCTCACGGTCGCGGGGGAGCGCGTCATCACCCCTTCGACCTATGCCGCCGTCGTCATCATGGTCATCGTCACGACCCTCGTCACGCCTCCCGCGCTCCAGTGGAGCCTGAAGCGGGCGCGCGACCGGGCGAAGAGAGGAGCTTGATGAAATTCTTCGTGTTGGGCGCCGGAATGCAGGGCTACGCCGCCGCGCTCGATCTGGCCCGCGCCGACGGGGTCGCCGGCGTCGTCATCGCCGACGTCGATCGCGCGCGCGCGGAGACGGCGTGCGAGCGTCTCCGGGCGCTCCCCGAGTGCAAGGCCGACGTGCGGGCCGAGCGACTCGACGTGAGCAACGAACCCAATCTCACGGGGCGCCTCCACGGATACAGCGTGGTCGTTTCGGCGGTCCCCTACTTCCTCAACTTGATCCTCACGCGGGCCGCCATCGAGGCCGGAGTCTCCTTCTGCGACCTCGGCGGCAACACCGACCTCGTGCGCGAGCAGGAGCGCCTCGACGGGAAGGCCAGGTCCGCGGGCGTCACGATCGTCCCCGACTGCGGGCTCGCCCCGGGCATGGCGAACGTCCTCGCCGCCGCCGGCGTCGCGCGCCTCGACCGCGCCGACTCGGTCCAGATGCGCGTCGGCGGGCTTCCCCTTCGGCCGAAGCCGCCGCTCGAATACGCCATCGTCTTCTCGATGCACGGGCTCCTGAACGAGTACCTCGGCCAGGCCGCGGTCATTCGGAACGGAAAGCGGATCGAGGTCGAGACGCTGACCGACGTGGAGGAACTCGAGTTCCCGAAGCCGGTGGGGCGCTGCGAGGCGTTCGTCACGCTGGGCGGCGCCTCGACGATGCCCTGGACCTACGAGGGGAAGGTGAAGAACCTCGACTACAAGACGGTCCGCTACCCGGGGCACGCCGCGAAGCTCCGCCTCCTCCGCGACCTCGGGCTCCTCGAGAAGACTCCCATCGTGGTCGACGGCGTGTCGGTGGCGCCCCGCTCCGTCTTCGCGGCGGCCGCCGAGCCTCGCCTGACCTTTCCGGGAGAGCCCGACGTGATCGTGATGCGCGTGGTCGTGGAGGGCGTGAAGGACGGGAAGCGCCGCCGGATCACGTTCGAGATGCTCGACAGGGCCGACACGAAGCGGGGCGTCTCGGCGATGATGCGAACGACGGCCTACCCGACCGCCGCGACCGCGCTCATGATCGCGCGGGGCCAGGTCCCCTTCCGCGGCGTGGCCGCCATGGAGCGCGCGCTGCCGGCCGAGGCGTTCATCCGCGAGGTGGCGAAGCACGAGCTGAAGATCCGGCAGAGCGACGTGGTCATTCCCGCGGCGAAGCGCCCCGCAGCGCGTCGCGCACGCGCGAGCGGAGGGGCCGCCCGAGCGCGGAAGCCAGGAGGTCGGACGCGGCGCTGACCTTCCCGAGATCGAGCGACAACTCCGCGCCCGACCGCGAGAGCGCCCACGCCAGATCCTCCGTCGCGACGTTCCCCGCGGCGCCCGGCGCGTAGGGACAGCCGCCGACGCCTCCCACCGACGAGTCGAAGATCGTGATTCCCCGGTCGTACGCCGCGAGCGCGTTCGCCACGCCCGTGCCGTAGGTGTCGTGGAAGTGGAGCGCGATCTGGTCCTGGGGCACGGCGTCGAGGAGAAGATCGAGGAGCGCGTGGACCTCGGCCGGGACGGCCTTCCCGATCGTGTCGCCGATCGAGAGTTCCTCCACGCCCAGATCGAGGAGCCGCTTCGCCACCTTCACCACGGCGGCCGGCTCGATCCTGCCTTCGTACGGGCACCAGAAGGCCGTGGAGATGTAGCCTCGAACGCGGACGTCCGCCTCGAGCGCGCGCGGGACGACCGGCGCGAAGCGGGCGATCGATTCGTCGATCGAGGCGTTGATGTTCTTCCGATTGAACGTCTCGGAGGCCGCGGTGAAGACCGCCACCTTGCCGGCCCGCGCCTCGAGCGCGCGTTCGAGGCCCCGCTCGTTCGGAACGAGGGCCGAATAGAGAACCCCCTCGCGGCGCCGAATGCGGGCGAAGACGTCCGAAGCGTCGGCCAGCTGCGGAACCCACTTCGGTGAGACGAACGCGCTCACCTCGATCTCGTCGTACCCCGCCAGGGAGAGCGCGTCGACCAGCGCCACCTTCGCGTCGGTCGGGATCGGTTCCTTCTCGTTCTGGAGCCCGTCGCGCGGGCCGACCTCCACGATGCGGACGTTCACGTCGCGCTCCCCGCGGGCGCCGCCGGCTTGATCCGCACCAGGAGCTGCCCCAGCTCGACGCGATCCCCCTCGGCGCACGCCACCTCGAGCACCTCGCCGTCCTCCGGAGCCGTCAGCTTGAATTCCATCTTCATCGCCTCGATGGTGAGGAGGAGATCCCCCTCCTTCGCGCTCGATCCGGCGGCCGCTGCGACCGAGACGACCCGGCCGGTCATCGGCGCGCGGATTTCGTCGGGCGCGTCGGCCGCGGCGCGCGCCAACCCCTCGCGCCCCTCGGGAACGAGGAGCCACGTGCGCCCGCGGCAGGAAACCCAGAGTCCGCGCGCGTCCTTGGCGGTCGCGGCGCGGCGGGTTTCGGTTCCGGCGGTGATCGTCACTCGTCCCGCGTCTCGCCGGTATGAGGCCTCGATCGTCCGTCCCTCGCGCGTGAGCGTGACCCGGCCGTCCCGGAAGGCGACCTCCGTCTCGACGTGCTTCGCGCCCCAGCGGAGGGAGAGCCGGCGGCTCACGCGCGCCCCCAGGTTCCGAGACGAAGCCACGGCGAGAAGCGATCGGCGCCCTCGCGGCCGGAGTGCGCCGTGCCCGCGGGAGCGTGGAGCGCGACGGCGGCGGCGAGGAGCGCGTCGTCCGGCACGTTCGCCGGCCCCGGCCATTCCCGCGACTCGAGCGTGTGCGTGAAGGTCTCGCCCGAGGCGAAGTCCCGGTCGCTCAGCAAGTCCAAGAGGAACGCCTGATTCGTCATGACACCGAGCAGCGCGAGTTCCTCGAGCGCCGCCACGAGCTTCCGGCGCGCGTCGTCCCGATCGCGCCCGTGGGCGATCACCTTCGCGAGGAGCGAATCGTAGTGGGCGTGAACGATCTGGCCTTGGCGGATGCCGGCGTCGACGCGGACGCCCTCCCCCGTGGGCCAGGCGAGAGCGAGGACGCGGCCCGTCTGCGGCAGGTAGCCCTGATAGGGGTCCTCGGCGTTCAGACGCGCTTCGATCGCGTGGCCGCGAAGCGCCGGCTTCTTCGGAAGCGCGCCTCCCGCCGCCACCTCGATCTGCGCGCGCACGAGGTCGAGCCCCGAGCGCATCTCCGTGACGGGGTGCTCCACCTGGAGGCGCGTGTTCACCTCGAGGAAGTAGAAGGCGCCGTCGGGGCCGAGGAGGAACTCCACCGTCCCCGCGCCGGCGTATCGCGCCTCGCGCGCCAGCGCGACGGCGGCCGATTCCATGGCCGACCGCGTCGCCTCCGAGAGCGCCGAGCAGGGGGACTCCTCGACGATCTTCTGATAGCGGCGTTGAAGCGAGCACTCGCGCTCGCCGATCGCGATCGCGTCCTTCCCGTCGCCGAGGATCTGGATCTCGACGTGGCGGGCCGGATGGACCAGCTTTTCGAGGAAGAGCCGATCGTCGCCGAACGCGGCGGCCGCCTCGCGGCGCGCGCTGTCGAAGGCCGCGGCGAGCTCGTCCGGAGAGTTCACGCGCCGCATGCCGCGTCCGCCGCCGCCGCCGACCGCCTTCAAGAGCACGGGATAGCCGATCGCCTTCGCCTCCTTCAGCGCGGCGTCTGCGTTGGCGACTCCCTCCACGCCCGGAATCGTCGGCACGCCCGCCTTCTGCGCCGCGCGGCGCGACGAGGCCTTGTCCCCGAGGATTTCCATGCTCTCCGGCGAGGGGCCGATGAAGACGACGCCCGCCTTGCCGCAGGCGCGCGCGAAGGCCGCGTTCTGGGAGAGGAAACCGTAGCCGGGGTGGATCGCCTCCGCGCCGGTGGCGCGCGCGGCCTCGAGAATGGCGGCGACGTTCAGATAGGAATCGGCGGGCGCGGGCGCCCCGATGCAGACGGCCTCGTCGGCGGAGCGGACGTGAAGCGCGCCCCGGTCGGCCTCCGAGTAGACCGCGACCGACGCGATTCCCATCTCCCGGAGCGTTCGACAGACGCGAACGGCGATTTCGGCGCGGTTCGCGACCAGAACCTTTCGAAATGTCCGGGCGGGGGTCACGTCTTCCAGGAGGG
>DASTKG010000026.1:0-13279 GCA_035716005.1 Candidatus Eiseniibacteriota bacterium | reverse complement strand
CGCCGTCAACTCCATCGCCGAATTCCCATTGATACCGAAGCGTCGTGTTGAGGTCGGGATCGCTCGAGAGCGCGCCGCTCATCGCGATTGGGAGGCCAGGGCAGCCCGCATAGGGGCCCCCGGGATTCGCCACGGGTGGATGATTGGTGTCGGAGACATAGATGCTGGTTGTCTCACAGTCCTGGGAAACCCCGTCGTCCGCGCAAAAGGTCACGATATGTGAGCCGCCTTGCTCGCAGGTTGGAGTCCAGCTGAACAGCCCCCAGTCGGGGCGACCGTCGAACGTCGCCCCGGACGGAAGCGGATCGATGGTGAATCGAATCGGTGTGAGGTCGCTGTCGGGATCGTGGCGGGCGGTAACACTGAATGTGAGTTCGACGCCGGGCATTGTGGTCTTGTCGCCTATCGGGTCGAGAATCAGGGTGCTCGCCGCGGTCCGGGGGCCCAGCGACGGGCGCGACACAGGAGGCGTGATGCCTTGGCTCTGCTCGACAGGGGCGACTAGCGACGCCGCATGTTCCTGCTGACAGGCCATACCAGTGAGCGCGACGAGTGGCAGGACCACGCACTGAATGGCAACGCCGAGAACTCGATCGGGTCTCCGCAGCATGGAATTGACCTCCAATCGTTCTGGTGCGGACTGGCTCTGCGGGGGGCGCCTGATGGTACGGACAGCGTGCGACGCTGAACGGGGAGGGTGTGCGATGCGGGCGACAGGATAGCACAGTACCCATCAATTGGGTAGGTAGTCGAACCCGACTCAGTCGCCCTCCTCGAAAATCGCGCCCACCTTGCCCTTGCGGACCGCGCGGTCGAGCGCCGCGTGGTCCTTCTCGTTCTGGTCCGCGTAGGCCTTGGCGAAGGCGGCAATCGCCACGTCGAAGGCGTCGCTCTTGCCCATGTAGCCGCTGAGCGTCGCGGCGCTCCCGGATCGGGCGTGGGCGAGCGCGAGGGAGCGAAAGTCAGACCACTCGCTCCGCGACCATCACCAACAGCCCAGTCACCAACTCATAGAGCCCTGGCACCATCAGCAGGGGGGTGAGGAGCCTGAGTTTGGGAGGCGTCGAAAGGTTCCAGGCCAGAAGCCTGAGGGAAGGATTGGCGCGCACGACGCGTCGAAAGCGGCGAAGCGTCATCCGGTTCAGCTCGTGGTCGAAATAGGCGATCCGTTCCTCCGCCCGCCGGGCCGCCTCGGCGGAACCCTCCGGATCGAGTCCCAGGGAGCGGCGCCGAGCGATCTCCCGGATGGCTTCCGCCAGAGTGTCGCGCGAGAAGAGCATCTGGCACCAGGGAACGAAGATCGTGTCGTAGAGATGGGAACCGAGCGGGGATCCGAACGGGCCGAAGATGGCCACGAGCCGGCCCCCGGGGCGGAGCACCCGAGCCATCTCGGCGAGGGCGGCTTCGGGCCGCTGAAAGTGCTCGAAGGTGTCCGTGGTGATGACGAGATCGAAGGACGCGCTCCGAACCGGGAGGCGGGCCGCATCCGCCGCCGCGAATTCCACATTCCCGGCGCCTCGTTCCACCGCGAACTCCCGAGCCGCGCGGGCGTTGCTTGCCAGGAGATCGAGACCCAGCAGATACCCGGCGCCGCGCTCCGCGAAGTAGACGCTCTTCCCCCCCAAGCCGCACCCCAGGTCGAGCACTCGCGAAACGGCGTATGAAACGCCCGCCCTCTTCATGAGCGAGACCTGATACTCCGCCTCGCGGTACTCCCACCCGGCATAGGCCGCGGGCGTCGGTCGAGGAGGGAAGTTCGGCCGAGGAGCGAATCGATTCAGCGCGAGGAGGACCCGCGTCGCGGTTTTCACTACGGCTTCGGCCCCCAGTCGGCCGCGAAATCCCAGGGCGATCCGGTGAAGAGGGGGGTGGGCTCCGAGCCGTCCGCGACGAAGACGGTGTAGAGGTCGTCCGTCCCCCCGTCCCGATGCGCGGAGAAGACGATCGAGGTCCCGTCGGGAGACCACGAGGGGCGCCCGATCCCTCCGACCGTCGCGAAGTCCGTCTCGCCCCCGATCGGGGTGCGGCCGCTGCCGTTCGCGTTGGAGACGGCGAGCCGCGGGCTGGCGGAGAGGCCCTCGTACGTGAAGGCGATGTACCGTCCGTCGGAAGAGTAGTCCGCTCCGATCACCGTCCACGCGAGCTGGCCGAAGAGGGAAGCGTAGTGCGCCCCGTCGACATCGCAGGTCGCGACGTCGGAGAGGGTGAAGCCGAAGGACGTGCTGTCTTGAGCGAAGAGAAGCCGAGCCCCATCCGGCGACCAGTCGAGCGCGGTGGAGTGCCCGTTCCAGGTGACGCGCTGGAGGGAATCGCCGTTCGCGAGCACGGTGTAGACGTCCCGCGCCGCCGTGGCGCGGTCGGTGCGCGTGAAGACGAGGCGCCGGCTATCCGGCGACCAGTGGGGTCCCGTATCGCTCGCGCTCGCCTCGTCGCTGCAGACGATCCGGTCGGTTCCGTCCACGGCCATCGTCATGAGGTGGAACCGGCCCTCCGAACGATAGGGACTGAAGGCGATGCGCGAGCCGTCGGGGGAGATGACGGGCTCCTGTTCGTACGCGCCGGCGGGCGAGAGCCGCACGATCGAGCCCGCCGTGAGATCGTAGAGATGGATCCCGATCGATCCGCTTCGGTTGCTGCTGAACGCGATGTGGGGGCTCGTGAGACGGGACGCTGGGGGCGCGGGCGCGGGGCCGGTGGGCTTGTCCGACCCGCATCCCGGCACGGCGAGCGCGAAGGTCAGGGCGAGGGGAATCGGCAGCCAGTTTCCCATGGGAACGATCGCGGTTCGCATGGTGTCTCCGAGCCCGGCATCGATACGGGGTGTCAGGCGAGTCTGCGCGCATTTCTCAGGTTATTCAAGCGGCGGAACGGTACGATCTCCCGTCGATCCGCGCGCCGATGTACAGGGGGGGAACGCCCTTCGAGCGGCGTCTACTTCCGCTCGAAGATCATCGTGCCGTACGCGCCTCCCCGCTCCCAGGTGAGGTAGAGCGCTCCCGCGACGAAGCTGAACTTCCGCGCGCGTCCGAGCAGGTCGAGGTATCGCGTCTCGACCGAATTGGCGGGTTCCGGACAGGCCATTCGCGTCTCCGCGATGGGTCCGAGGCGAATGTCGCCGGCAAGGTCGCCGCTCTTGTAGGGGACGGCGTAGCGATTGCATCCGCCGTCGCCCTCGATCACGTTGCCGTTCAGCGCGAGCGTGACCTCGACGCTGTCGGCCAGCGGCTCTCCGAGGTCCCACGAGCGCAGGATCCAGGGGCCCCCGCCCAGCGCCGCGGGCGTGAGGCGGCGCGACTTCGCGCGGGGGAGCACTTCGGTGAGGCCCTTCGGCCCGAGGGTGAACGCGCGCGTCACCCACTCGCCCGGGCAACAGCGCGGGTCGAGTTCGCCGACCTCCACGACGTCGAGGAGGAGCCGCCCCTTCGCGATCGTGGCCGAGCGCACCTGCACTTGATCGCCGAGTTTCGCGGTCGCGACGTTCGCCACGCCGTCGGGGCGCCGGTCGAGGACCGCGACATAGGCGAATTCGCCGCTTCCGCCCAGGCCCTGCGCCAGGAACACCACTCCTTCCGGCGCGCCGTCGGCGTCGAGGTCGCCCGCGACGAGAAAGTCGCGCACCAGGTTCACGTGGGGTCGAACGACGCCTCCCTCCACGAAGGGCGGACCCTCCCAGCGGCCCTTCACGAGGGTGACGACGCTGTCGCCCTCAAGGCCGTGGTAGGTGGCGCTCTTCGCTTCCTCGATGCCAGGAGGGGAGAGGTCCGCGGCGGCGTGGACGGACGGGACGACGGCCGCGGCGGCGAGAGCGAGCGCGATCGCGGCGATCGTTCGAAGCGGGGGGCTATCGTGGCGAGGCATGGCGATTCTCCTCCATCGGGGCGCGGGCGAACCCATCGACGAGGAGGATCGAACGTTCGCGCGGGCGAGGGAAGCCCTACCTAGGTACCGCCTCGGACCGGGTATCGGCCGCGCCCACAGGAACTTGTCGCCCGAGGTTGCACCTTGCCGGGCCCTAGCGTCCCTTGGCATCCTTGTCGGACCCCCGGACTCGAAGCGGGGTATTATCCGACGCACCCCGGAAGCCCGTAGGCCCACGCCACGCCCGAAATTAGGAGGCAGCCCTGTACCGATTCTTCAACGCCAGCCGGACCGCCCTCACGGCCGCCGCCCTCGTCGCGATCGCCGCCCTGGCGGCCCTGCCACGGGCCTCGGCCCAGACCTGGTACCTCGGCGGAAACGCTCCGACCAAGGGGAAGCCCGACACGACGTTGACCATTTCGGTCCATCCCCTCGCCAAGGGGGTCTGGGCCGCCAAGGTCCGGTACGGATGGGTCGGCTGGTTCGAGCAGGGCGACGGCCTCACGCTGGTCGACGCCACCATGGACGATCGCGCCGCGGCCGCCCTGGAAGACACGATCCGCGCGCGATCGGGCTCGAAGCCGATCCGCTACGTGATCATCACGCACGCCCACGACGACCATGTTCGCGGCGCCGGCCGCTTCCTCCGCGAGGGAGCCCGCCTCATCGCACACGAGTCGGCCGCCGGGGTCGTCGATTCCGTGCTGGGCCGCGCGCACGACTCCAAGGGCGGAGGGAGGGGCGACGAGCCGCCGACGATCGAAGTGAAGAATCTCTACGAGCTCGGCAAGGGGGACGACGCGGCGCAAATCGTCTGGCTCGGCCACCCGGCGCATACGAAGGGCGACCTGGTCGTCTATCTCCCGAAAGCGCGCGTCCTCTTCGCCGGCGACATCGTCTCCTACAAGTCGGTCCCCTGGATGCTCGATCCGGGGATGAGCCTGAAGGGCTGGCAGGCCTCGGTCGACTCGCTCATGACGGCCCGCTTCGACGCCGACTCGCTCGTCCCGGGGCACGGCCAGATCGGGCCCCGCATCACGGCCGCGGGCTGGACGAAGCGCTATCTCATGGACGCCTGGGACAAGGCGCAGAAAGTGGCCGCGGCGGGGACGAAGGAGATCGCGTTCAAGGAGTGGGGCTACCTGGGGGCCTACGAGGACACGGAGTTCTACCAGGAGACCCATTTCATGAACATGCGCCGCCTCTACAACGAGGCGCGTGGGATCAAGACTCCGGGGCGGCCGCGTGCGCGGGCGCTCGACTACTGACGGACGCGCGCTCGCGCTCGGCGTCGCCCTGCTCGTGGGGCTCGCCGGCTGCCGGCCCGAGCCGGCCGAGGTAAGGGAGGCGCGCCCGCTCCTGCGTGATTTCGCGACGGCCCTCCGTTCCCGGGACGAGGTCCGTCTCCGCGATCTCGCGACCTGCGTGGTCGAGACGGCCGGCGTGCTCGACGCCCGGCTTCGCTACCTCGAGCCTCTGGGCGACGTCCGCCGGGCCGCCCTCGATTCGCTCGCCACGCTCTATCGGGACGCGCAGCGCATCGCCGACTCGCTCTACACGGCGGCGCCCGACTCCGCCGCCGACCTCGAGAGCCGCTTCGACCGGACGAGGAGTCTCGCGCGCCGCGCCGCCGCCACCCGCGCGGCGGTTCATGCCGCCGAGCGCTCGGGGTCCGCGTCGAGTGTCGCGTCCCGCGACGCGGGGCGGGAGACGCTGCGGACGCTCCGCGCCCACCTCCTGGTTCGCTACGGAGGGGAGAGCGTCGGCCCGACGCCGATCGAACGCGACACGATCGTCCGAATGATCCGCGCTCCCGGCGGCGGGTGGGTGATCTACGCCTTCGATCTCGCGTCGGACGCGCCGGGACCGCTTCCTTACTGAGCCTCGCGCCGCTGCCTGGAGCATCGACCCCGCCGGACCCCGCCGCCCATTTGACCGCCCCGCGCCGTGCTGCTAGGCTCGCCGCGGCATGATCCGTCGCGTTCCGCGCCATGGCCTCGCCCATTGCCAGCACGCTGGCAGTGGGCGTTCCTCATTCTGATCGATCGAAGCGGAGGAGCCCCGACCGCCTCATGGTGATCACCCTTCGGCCCGACGCCACCCCGGAAGAGCGGCGCGCCGTGGAGGCGCGTCTCCGGGAAGCGGGCTTTCAGCTCGTGGTGGCGCCCGACGGCCCTCCGGTCGTGATGGCGGCGGTGGGAGACGGAAGCATGCCGCCGCTGGCGGAGATCCGGAAGATGCCCGGCGTCGCCGACGCGGAGCGCATCCCGGAGCCCTTCAAGCTGGCGAGCCGCGCGTTTCGGAGGCGCTCGAGCGTCGTGAAGGTCGGCGACGTCGAGATAGGCGGCGACGCGGTGGTCCTGATGGCGGGACCCTGCACGATCGAGTCGGAGGAGCAGCTCGTCCGGACCGCGCAGGCCGTTCGCGCCGCGGGCGCGCGCGTCATGCGGGGCGGCGCGTTCAAGCCGCGCACCTCGCCCTATTCCTTCCAGGGTCTCGGCGAGGAGGGGCTGAAGCTCATCCGCCGCGTGGCCGACGCCCACGGCCTCCTCGTCATCTCCGAGGTCATGGATCGGAGCCAGATCTCCATGATGGCGCCCTACGTCGACATCTTCCAGGTGGGCGCCCGGAACATGCAGAATTTCACGCTCCTTCGGGACCTCGGGAAGACCGAACGAGCGGTCCTGGTGAAGCGCGGCCTCTCGGCGACGGTGGACGAGTGGCTCATGGCGGCCGAGTACGTCATGTCGGGCGGGAACGATCGCGTCATCGTCTGCGAGCGGGGAGTGCGCGCCTACGAGACCTACACGCGGAACACGCTCGACCTGAATGCCGTCGCCGTCGCGAAGGCGCTCAGTCATCTCCCGGTGATCGTCGACCCGAGCCATGCCGCGGGCGTCCGCGACAAGGTCGTGCCGCTCGCCCGCGCGGCCATCGCCGTCGGCGCGGACGGGCTCCTCGTGGAAGTCCACTACGATCCCGAGCGCGCCATCTGCGACGGCCCGCAGTCGCTCTATCCGGAGCAGTTCGCGGCGCTCGCGGAGCAGCTTCGCCTGATCGCCTCGGCGGTCGGCCGCACGCTATGAGCGCGACGCCGCGGCCCGCGAAGCGAACGCCGCGCGGACGGCCGGCGCCTTCGGCCGGCGCGCACCATGCCGGCGCGCACCACGCGGGCTCGACCCGCTGGACGCGCTGGGTCGCCTACTCGCTCGTGGCCCTCTACGGCCTCTACTGGCTCGTGACCGCCTTCTCCCGGCACACGATCGGCAATTTCGCGGTGGAGACCGATTTCTACTGGAAGTACGGGCCCGCGGCGCGCGATCTCCTGCGCGGCGTCGTCTCGATCGAGAACTACGATTCGAAGGGGTGGGGCTATCCGCTCGTCGTGGCCGCCGTGTCGTTCCTCGGCTTCGACATCTTCCGCGCGGGGCAGATCGTGGCGCTCCTCTCGGCCGTCGGCGCCGCGTGGATCCTCTACCGGCTCCACCGGAGCCTCTTCGGACCGGTCCACGCGCTCGCGAGCCTGGCGCTCGTCCTCGCGAACCTCGTCTTCATCCAGAACACCTACGAGGTCGGGACCGACATGTTCTTCCTCGCCGTCTCGCTCGCCTCGGTGGCGCTCCTGCTTCGAAGCAAGAGCCCGTCCCTCCGCTCGCTCCTCGCGAGCGGCCTCCTCGGCGGCTTCGCGTTCTCCACGCGCTACAACGGACTCTTCCTGCTGCCGGGGGCGCTCCTCCTCTTCCTGGCCTTCCAGGTTCCCGCCGGGCCGATGCGCGACCGGGCGCGGCGCGCGGCGCTCTGGTCCGCGGCGTTCCTCCTCGGCGCGCTCCCCTGGCTCGTGGTGAACGCGATTCAGACGGGGAACCCGCTCACGAACTCGAACTACGTGAACGTCGGGTACGCGGTCTACGGGGAAGGGAACTGGGAGAAGTTCTTCTACGGCGGCCGGACGATGCACTCCCTCGCCGACGTCGTGCTGAACGACCCTCGCCGGTTCGCCGGGACGATGGTCGCCAACTTCTTCGATCACATCCGCCGCGACCTGACCGATCTCCTGCCGATCGCGGCGGGCGTGCTCGCCGCCGCCGGAGCTTTCTTGATGTGGCGCGACCGTCCCGAACGGCGCGTCGTGGGCTACTTCGCCTTCGGAGCGCTCAGTTTTCTCACCCTCGTGCCGGTCTTCTACGGCGCGCGATTCTCGCTCTCGATCCTCCCGTTCTACGCGGCCCTGGCCGCGTGGCCGGTCGTCTCCCCGACGCTCGGGAGGCCCCTCGGCGCCCTGGAGCGCGTCTTCCCGCTCCGGACGTTCCTCTTTCTCCTGCTCCTGATCCCGCTCGCCGCCGCCTCGTACGGACGCGCCGTCGATCCGAGATGGGGCGAGTCGGTCTCGGCGGGGCCGCACGATCTCGAGCCCGCCATCGCCTTCCTTCGCGCCGCGCCCCGCGCGGAGGGGGACGGATTGATGGCTCGAAAGCCCCACGCCGCCTTCATCCCGGGCTTCCGCTTCGTTCCGATGCCCGAGTTCGCCGGCCTCGACTCCCTGCACGCCATCGCGACCCGCGAGCGGGCGCGATACGTCCTGGTCTCGAGCGCGGAGGTCGCGTTCCGCCCGGGGATCCGCCCCCTGGCCGAGGCCACGGCCCCCCTGCCGGGCTTCGAGCGCGTGCACGAAAGCTACGGGGCCCTCGTCTACGAGGTGGTGCCGATGGGGGGACCGGCGGGCACTCCTTGACAGGGGAGCGAGTTTCGCTAGAATCGTCGTCTGCTCGCTTCAACGAGCGGACACATGGGCGGTTAGCTCAGTTGGTTAGAGTACCTGCTTGACATGCAGGGGGTCAGAGGTTCAAGTCCTCTACCGCCCACCACTTCCGAATTCTCCCGATCTCGAAGGATCCTCGCATGATCACCCTCGACATCGCAGGGCAGCGCCTGGAGGCCGAGGAGGGCTCGACCCTCGGCGAGGTTTTCAAGCGCTCCTACCCGCAGGGCTTCAAGGAGGGCGTGGCCGCCAAGCTGAACGGCCGCGTCGTCGACTTCCACACTCCGGTCCGCGAGTCGGGGGCGATCGAGTTCGTGTCGGTCGACACTCCCGAGGGTCTCGCCGTGCTTCGCCACTCCACCGCGCACCTCATGGCCTCGGCCGTGATGAAGATCTTCCCCGAGGTGAAGTTCGCCATCGGGCCCGCCATCGACGAAGGCTTCTACTACGACTTCGAGGTGTCGCGCCCGATCTCGGTGGAGGACCTGGCCGCGATCGAGAAGCTGATGCACGAGATCGCGAAGGAGGACCATCGCTTCGTTCGCGGGGAGCTGAAGCGGGAGGAGGCGATCGACCGCTTCCAGCGCCTCGGCGAGAAGTTCAAGGTCGAGATCATCGAGGATCTCCCCGATCCGACCGTCAGCACCTACACCCATTCCTACTTCACCGATCTCTGCCGCGGCCCGCACGTGCCGAAGACCAAGATGCTGAAGCATTTCAAGCTCACCTCGGTCGCCGGGGCGTACTGGCGCGGCGATTCGGACCGCCCGATGCTTCAGCGGATCTACGGGACCGCGTTCCCGACCCAGGAGGCCCTGGACGAGCATCTCCGTAGGATCGAGGAAGCGAAGCTCCGCGATCATCGCCGGGTCGGCGCCGCGCTCGATCTCTACAGCGTGCACGACGAGGCGGGCGGCGGGCTCATCTTCTGGCATCCGCACGGCGCCGCGATCCGCCGCACCGTGGAGGACTTCTGGAAGGAGGAGCATCTCCGGCGCGGCTACAAGCTCGTCTACTCGCCCCACATCGCGCAGGTCGATCTCTGGAACCGGTCGGGGCACACCGAGCACTACAAGCAGAACATGTACTTCCTGAAGGTCGACGAGAAGGACTACGTCCTCAAGCCGATGAACTGTCCCTTCCACATCCTCATCTACAACTCGCACAAGCATTCGTATCGCGAGCTGCCGATCCGGATCGGGGAGCTGGGGACCGTCTACCGGTTCGAGAAGTCGGGCGTCCTCCACGGCCTGGCGCGAGTCCGGGGCTTCACCCAGGACGACGCCCACATCTTCTGCACCGCCGAGCAGGTGGAGGACGAGATTCGAGGCGTTCTCGATTTCACCCGCTTCATGCTCGCCACCTTCGGCTTCGACAAGTTCAACGTCGAGCTCTCCGTGCGCGACCCGAACCGCAAGCAGGACTACCTCGGCTCCGACGCCGACTGGGAGCTGGCGGAAGGCGCGCTCGAGCGCGTCGTGAAGGAGTCGGGGCTTCCGTACAAGCGCGCGGAGGGGGAGGCCGTCTTCTACGGCCCCAAGATCGACGTGAAGATCGCCGACGCGATCGGCCGGGAATGGCAATGCTCCACCATCCAGTTCGACTTCAACCTGCCGCGCCGGCTGGAGGCCAATTACGTCGGCTCGGACGGGCAGGAACACCCCGTCTACATGATCCACCGGGCCCTGCTCGGCTCGATGGAGCGCTTCTTCGCGACCCTGATCGAGCACTACGGAGGCGACTTCCCGGTCTGGCTGGCCCCGGTCCAGGTGCAGCTCATCACCATCGCCGAAGCCCAAGTCCCGTACGCCCTGGAGATCAAGAAGCTCCTGCTCGAGAAGGGGATCCGGGTCGAGGCCGACCTCCGCGAGGACAAGATGGGGGCCAAGATCCGGGACGCCGAGATGATGAAGATCCCCTACATGCTGATCCTGGGGCGGAAGGAGCTGGAGGATCGGGCCGTCTCCGTCCGGAGCCGGAAGAAGGGGAACGAGGGGGCCTTGCCGCTCGACGCCTTCGTGGAAAAACTGGTTGCCGAAATCGCGGCCCGACAGTAAGATCCGGGCCATCTAGATCCAAGCAGGAGCCGTAGGCTTCTCACCCCGAGGCGCAACGCTACCGGGGTTCCTGAACGGAGGCCGCCGTCGAGCACGGCCGGCCGTTGCCCATTCGGACGCCAAGGCGCCCGGAATCGCGTGGCAGCACCCTCCGGAAGCCGAGCCCTCCTGCCTCGATCATCGTCCCGGTCTCCAAGAGGAGGGCGTTCCTATCGCCTCTAAGCAGGAAGTCCGCGTCAACGACCGAATCCGCATTCCCACCGTCCGGGTGATCGGCCCCGACGGCGAGCAAGTGGGGATCCTCGGTATCCGTGAAGCCCTCGCCTACGCGCAGGAGCGAAACCTCGACCTGGTGGAAGTCTCCCCGACGTCGAAGCCTCCCGTCTGCCGGGTGATGGATTACGGGAAGTTCAAGTACGAGCAGAACAAGAAGCAGCAGAAGGCGAAGAAGAAGCAGCACGCGAGCCAGCTGAAGGAAGTGAAGCTCCGCCCGAAGATCGAGGAGCACGACTACACCTTCAAGGTGAATCACGCGCGCGAATTCCTCTCGCATCACGACAAGGTCAAATTCACGGTCACGTTCCGTGGGCGCGAAATGGCGCACACGTCGGCGGGCAAGCGGCTCCTCGATCAGGCCATCAAGGACCTCGAGGACATCGGGCAGGTGGAAATTCCGGCCCGCATGGAAGGGCGCAACATGGTCCTCCTCATGGTGCCGCGCGCGACCGTCGTGAAGCCGAAGCTGGCGACGCCCAGCGCGCCCGCTCCCGCCGCGAAGCGGGAGTCGACGTCGAAGCCGAGCGCGGCGACGCCGAAGCCCGGAACGTCGACTCCGTCCGGAACGTCCACGCCGTCGGGAACGTCCAATCCGTAAGGAGCAGCGATGCCGAAGATGAAGACCAGCCGGGCCACCGCGAAGCGGTTCAAGCGGACGGGCACCGGAAAGCTCAAGAGGGGCCGCTCCGGGGCCCGCCACCACCTGGGACTGAAGGGTGGCAAGAACCGGAAGAGGAAGCGCCGGCTCGGGTCGGCCACGCTCGTGGAGCACACGCAGCGTTATCTCATGGCAAAACTTCTGCCGTACGGCGAGTGATCCGTCCCGGATCTCCCCGACATTGAGGACTTAGAAAATGCCACGTACTAAAACCGTCGTACCGGGACGCAAGCGCCGCCGGAAGGTCATGATCGCGGTGAAGGGAAACCGCGGCGGCCGGCGCAAGCTCTACCAGACCGCCAAAGAGACCCTCATGCGCGCGATGCAGTTCGCGTATGTGGACCGCCGCAAGAAGAAGCGCGATTTCCGCAGTCTCTGGATCGTCCGCATCAACGCGGCCGCGCGCCTTCACGGGCTCTCGTACAACAAGTTCATCAGTGGGCTCAAGGCCGCCAACGTCGAGATCGATCGTAAGATCCTCGCCGACCTCGCTGTTCGCGACGCCGACGCGTTCGCGCGCCTGGCTGAAGTCGCGAAGCAGACCATCGCCGCCTAACGCCGCGCCACCTCGTGATCGAGCGGATCGACGCGCTCCGAGCCGAGGGGGAGCGGGCGTTCGCTTCCGCCGGGAGCGGCGCGGACCTGGAAGCGGTCCGCGTCCGGTTCCTGGGGCGTAAGAGCGACCTCACCCTTCTCCTCCGTGGGCTGAAAGACCTGCCGCCCGACGAACGGGCGGCGGTCGGCGCTCGCGCGAACGAGGCGCGCGTCCACCTGGAGGGCTGCCTCGCCGCGGCCGAGACGCGACTCGGCGCCGCCGCGGCCACCGGGCCGGCGCGCGACGTCACGCTCCCCGGCCGCCGTCCGCGCGTCGGGCGCCCCCACCTCATCGCGTCGGTGCTCGAGGAGATCGAGACGATCTTCCACGGCCTCGGCTTCTCCATCGCCTCCGGCCCCGACGTCGAGAACGACTGGCACGCCTTCACCGCCCTGAACATTCCCGAGGGGCATCCGGCGCGCGCCACGACCGACACCTTCTACCTCTCGAAGGACGCCTGCATGCGCCCGCAGACCTCCTCCGTCCAGATCCGCGTCATGGAGGCCCAGCCGCCTCCCGTGCGCATCATCTGCCCGGGGCGGGTCTACCGGAACGAGGCCGTCGACCCGACGCACCACTTCGAATTCCATCAGGTGGAAGGGCTCTACGTGGATCGCGACGTGAGCCTCGCGGATCTCAAGGGGATCCTCGACCGCTTCCTGAAGGAGTTCTTCGGGCCGGAGACCGTCATTCGCTTCGCGCCGTCGTACTACCCCTTCGTGGAGCCGGGAGCCTCGGTCGACATCCGCTGCTTCTTCTGCGGCGGGAAGGGGTGCAACGTCTGCGGGCCTCTCTCCGGCGGATGGCTCGAGGTGCTGGGCGCGGGGATGGTCCACCCGAACGTCTTCCGCGCCGTCGGCTACGATCCCGAACTCTGGACCGGCTACGCCTTCGGCGTCGGCGTGGAGCGGCTCATCATGCTCCGGCACGGCGTGCCCGACATCCGCATGTTCTACCAGAACGACTGCCGCATGCTGCGGCAGTTCTGAGCCGTTCGAGAGAGACGAGCCCGAGGGAGATCGAATCGTGAAAGTGACCTGGAGCTGGCTGGCCGACTGGACCGCGCTTCCGGACTC
>DASTKG010000025.1:0-79274 GCA_035716005.1 Candidatus Eiseniibacteriota bacterium | reverse complement strand
ACGAGCCGGAGCGAGAGGCCGAGCGTCGCCTTGAGATCGGTCATGTTCCGAGCCGCCGCGTGGCGCGAGACCTCGGCCAGCGTGACCGTGGCGATGGCGACGCCGAACAATCCGATGGGCAGCTGCATGAGCCGGTAGGCGTAGTTGAGCCAGGAGACCGAGCCCTCGCGGAGCGTCGAGGCGAGGAAGGTGCTGGTGAAGACGTTCACCTGCGTCGCCGCGATCCCGATCGAGGCGGGGGCCATCAGAGTCACCACGCGAAGGACGCCCGGGTCTCGGAAGTCGACGATCGGCCGCCAGCGGAATCCCTGCGCCGAGAGGGCGGGGAGTTGGATCGCTAGCTGCCCCAATCCGCCGAGGAGCGCGCCGAACGCCATCCCCACGATCGGCTCGAGGCCGAAGCGCGGCATGAGCGGCGCGACGACGAAGCCGGAGACGATGAGGCCGAGGTTGAAGAGGACCGGCGCCACGGCGGGGATGAAGAAGATCCGCCGCGTGTTCAGGACGCCCATCACCGCCGCCGCGACCGAGACGAGCAGCAGGAAGGGGGTCATGATCTGCGTCATGAGCGTCGTGAGAGCGAGCTTTCCCGGGATGTCGCCGAAGCCGGGGGCGAGGATCCCCACGATCCAGGGCGCCGTCACGATGCCGACGAGACAGAGCCCCGAGACGACGATCAGGAGGAAGTTGATGACGAGGTTGGCGAGGCGCATCGCCGCCTCGGGACCCCCCTCCTGCTGCGCCTTCGTGAGGGTCGGGACGAACGCGGCGCTCATGGCGCCCTCGGCGAAGAGATCGCGGAGGAGATTCGGCACGCGGAACGCGACCTGGAACGCGTCGACCGCGAAGCCGGCGCCGAACTGAGCGGCGAAGACCTGCTCGCGCACGAGCCCCATGACGCGGCTGAGGAACGTGGCCGCGGAGATGATCCCCGCCGCGCGCGCGACGCTCATCGGCTTCGCGGGGGGCGGCTTCGGCGCGTCGGTCGGTGCGGCGTCGTCAGGGCTCACGGGCGGGCATCGTCCCTTCGGGCTGCCGCGATGTCAAGGCGCGCGCTTCACCCTGCCATTTTGGGAACGATCGCGACATCCTGTCAGACCTCCTCGTCAGGCGGGCACCCTCCAGGCGCGCGCTAGGCTGCATACAACCGCAAATCCCGCAATGCGTTCCAGGCTTACCAGGCGCTCCGCGCCCCAAGGCACGCCCTTTGCCTTCATACCCTCATCGGCTCCGCATCCCGAGAGCCCAAGTCGTCGGGGGGTGAACGACATGCAAGCGACCACATTCGCGCACGAACCGGAGATCGGGGCGAATCCCTGGAAGGCCCGCGAGGAGGAATTCCCCTCGATCGGGCCGGCCGCGTCGAAGCTCCGCTTCATGCTGCAATACGCCGTCCTCGCGCCGTCGAGCCACAACTCGCAGCCGTGGCTCTTCCGCGTGGTCGGCGATCACGTCGACATCTACGCCGACCGCACGCGCGCGCTTCCCGTCGTCGACCCCGACGACCGCGCGCTCACGCACTCCTGCGGCGCGGCGCTCGAGATGCTCCGCCTCGCCTTCAAGCATTTCGGCTATCGAGACAAGACGGAGCTTCTTCCCGATCCCAAGGACCCCGATTTTCTGGCGCGGGTCGAGATCGCCGGCGTCTATCGGACCACGGACACCGATCGCCGGCTCTTCCGCGCCATTCTCGGCCGTCGCACGAACAGACTTCCGTTCGAGGCGCGGCCGATTTCCGGCGACCTCCTCGCCACCCTGGCGGAGGAAGCTGAAGTCGCCGGAGCTCACCTGACCGTCACACAGGACGCGCCGACCAAGGATGCGATCGCGACTCTGATCGCGGAGGGAGATCGGACCCAGCTCCGGGACCCCTCCTTCCGCCGCGAATTGGCCTCTTGGATCCACCCGGCGCGCAATCGGACTCGTGACGGCATACCGGGCACCGCACTCGGCGTAAGCCAGGTGCTCGACATCGTCGGCACGCCCGCCATCTCGCTCGTTGTGCGGACGTTCGACATCGGCAAAGGGCGCGCGGCCACGGACCGCGCGCTCGCCGAAGGTTCGCCGGCCCTGACTACGATCTGGACCGCCGGCGACACGCCCCGCCACTGGCTCGTGGCGGGACAGGCCCTGGCGCGCGTACTCCTACGCGCCCAGGACTCCGGGGTGTCGGCCTCTTATCTCAATCAGCCCATCGAGGTTCCGCCGCTCCGTCCGCGACTCCGGCAGACGCTCGGAATCGCAGGTTACCCCCAGATCCTGCTCAGACTGGGGTTTGGGCCGCCGCTCGATCCCACCCCGCGGCGACCCGTGGAGGAAACGATGCGGTAGGCGACCGTGCCGGCCCCCTACGGCTGGTAGCCGCCGTATCTCGCCGGGCTCCGCGGCCAAACCGCGGACCCGGCGCTTTTGTTCGGGGTTTTGGTATAATGAGTGCGGCTCCCGGGTCGGCCCGCCGGCCCAGCGATCCCACCTCAAAGGAGCGACTCCATGAGCCCGAACGACCAGGACAAGGACATCGTCGAACGCCTCATCGCCGAAACCAACCTCTCCGCGAGGATGGACGCGCTGATCGGCGAAATCTGCGAGAAGCTCCGCGAGTACGGCGTGGCGAGTCCGCACAAGGCCTTCAATGACCTGGTCGATCCCTTCCGCGAGTACTTCATGCTGGAGTACGAGGAAGAGCGCGGGCTGGAGGAGGCCGAAGCCACCGAGGAAGAGGACGAAGAGGAAGAAGAGGACAAGGGCTACTAGCCCGCGTCGTCTTCGTCCCCGGCATCGCCCAATCCCGGCTCCTCCGCCAACCGGCGGAGGAGGGCCAGATTTCTCCGATCCATCACGACCCCGTCGGCTCCCTTCGGCGTTTCCAGGAGCTTCGGCACCGCCGTGAAGCGCGGATCCCGCATGAGCCGCGCGAAGGCCTCGATTCCGATCTTCCCCTTGCCGATCTGTTCGTGGCGATCGACGTGGCTCCCGCGCTCGTTCTTCGAATCGTTCACGTGGAAGACGCGGAGCGACTCGAGCCCCAGGATGGCGTCGAACTCGCGGAACGTTTCCTCGTAGCCTTTCTCCGTCGTCAGGTCGTAGCCTGCGGCGTGCGCGTGGCAGGTGTCGAAGCAGAACTGCGTCAGATCGCGGCGCGACACGCCGCTCCGGATGCGGGCCAGCTCCTCGAATTTCCGGCCGAGCGTGGTTCCCTGCCCGGCCACGTTTTCGAGGAGGAGGATCACCGAGGGGGCGGGGGCCAGCGCGCGCGCCCGGTCGATGGAGGCCGCCACCCGGTCACATCCCTCGAGGACGCCGGAGCCGACGTGGGCGCCCGGATGGGCGACGAGGAAGGGGACTCCGAGCGTCTCGCAGCGGAGGAGTTCGTCGGCCAGCGCTTCGATCGACTTCTGTAGGAGCGCCGGGTCGGGCGAGGCGAGGTTGATCAGGTAGGAGTCGTGGGCGACGACCGGGGCCAGGCCGCTCGCCGCCCACGCCTCCCGGAAGGCGGCCGCCTCGGCGTCCGTGATCGGCTTTCCCTTCCACTGACTCGCGTTCTTGGTGAAGATCTGCAGCGCTCGCGCCCGGACGGCCAGGGCCCGCTCGATCCCGGTCACGGCGCCTCCGGCCACGCTCATGTGGGCCCCGATCAGGGGGCCGGCGTCGGGCACGGGAGGGTAGCTTTTCGGCTTCGTCTTTTTCACTGGAGGAACCAACCCTTGATGCCGATGGCGGATAGAACGGGAGACCCCTGTCCGGGTTCCCGCGTCTCGACCGTGGACGGGAGAGTATGAAGGCGAAGCGGCCGGGGCAAGCCCGCAAGAAGAAGGTGACGGCGACGCGCCCCGAGGCGCGCTTCTGCCCTCTCTGCGGGACGAGGACGCGCTCCATCGTGGAACATCACGTGAAGCGGCGCGGATGTCCGAAGTGCGGTTTCATCGCCTACCGGAATCCGGTCCCGGCATGCGGCGTCGTGATCGAGAAGGGCGGTTCGGTCCTCCTCGCGCGGCGCGGCCACGAGCCGCGGCTCGGTTGCTGGGGGATTCCGGCGGGCTTCATGGAATACGGAGAGCACCCCGAGACGACGGCGGTCCGGGAGGCCCTGGAAGAGACGGGGCTCCGGGTGAAGCTGACGGGGCTCTTCGGCGTCTACGCGGGTCGCGACGATCCCCGGACGCGCGCGGTGCTGATTCTCTATCACGCGCGGGTCGTCGGAGGGCGTCTCCAGGCGGGCGACGACGCCAGCGAGGTGGGATACTACCCGCTCGACTGGCTGCCGCGCCCGATCGCGTTTCGCGCGCACCGCGAAGCGCTGCGTGACTTGAAGCGGCTCTTGAAGAGCCGCGGGAGGAAACGGACCGTCCGATGAGCGTTCGCCTGCTCCATCTCGCCGATCTCCATCTCGGCGCATCGTTCCCCTCGCTGGGGGAGCGGGCCGAGGAGCGCGCGCGCGATTTCCTAAGCGCCTTCCTGAGGGCCGTCGAGCACGCGGCGGGGGAGACGCGCCCGGTCGACTTCGTCGTCATCGCGGGCGACCTCTTCGACACGCACGATCCGGACGAGGGCCTCGTCGTGCAGGTCGAGGCGGCGCTGGAGCGGCTCCAGAAGGCCGACATCCCCGTTCTCATCGCCCCCGGCACGCACGACGCGCCCTCCTACCGGCGCTCGGTCTACCGGCGGCTCAGGCTTCCCTCGAACGTCCACCTCTTCCTCTCACCGACGCTCGAAGCGGGCCCTCGCATCACGGTGGGCGGCGTCTCGGTCCAGACGTACGGCATCTCCTACGATTCCGCGGTCTGCGAGCGTCCGCTCGGGGAGTTCCGGCCGATCGGCCTGGCCGACTTCCACATCGGCGTCATGCACGCCGCGCTGGAGGACAGCCCGACCTGGAAGCGGCGCACGAACGATCTCCCGATCAATCGCACCGAGATCGCGGCCTCGGGCCTTCACTATCTCGCGCTCGGCCACTACCACAACTTCTCCGAAGTGCGCGAAGGGGGCTCGGTGGCCGTCTACCCCGGCACGCTCGAGGGGAAGAAGTTCGGCGAGGACGGCCCTCGCTACCTCGTCACGGCGACGCTGGGGCGGGAAGCCATCTCGATCGAGCGGACCCCCTGGAATCAGCGGACGCTCACGCAGGCGCTCGTCGACTTCCAGATTTCCGACTTCGACGACGAGGCCGGGCTGGCGCAGCGCCTGGTCGCCTTCGCGGGCGACCGCGAGCTGGCGCGGATCCGTCTCGAAGGGCCGAGCCGGTTCGTCTTCGACGCCGAGCGCCTTCTCGAGAGGCTCGCGCCGCGCTTCTTCCATCTCGAAATCGACGACCGCACCTACGTCGTGAACGCGCAGCTGCTCGATCAGTATCGCGAAGAGGCGACCGTGCGGGGCGTCTTCGTCCGGAACATGCTGGAGCGGATCGAGCGGGCGCAGGACGACGCGACCCGCAACACCGCCACCCTGGCCCTGCGAATCGGCCTCGCCGAATTCCAGAATCCGCGCCATGCGTCTTGAACGCGTCCTGATCGAGGGCTTCGGCCCCCTGACGAACTACGAGGCGGTCTTCGAGCCGAAGCGGCTCAACCTCGTCATCGGCCCCAACGAGTCGGGGAAGTCCTCGTTCGCCTCGGCCGTGGTCGCCACGATCTTCGGCTTCGCCTCGCACGAGGCGGAGGCGCTCGCCCGCCCCTGGAGCGGCGCCAAGCACTCGGCGACCCTCGTCTTCCGCGCCGCCAACGACCGCGTTCGCGTCTCGCGCCGCTTCGACACGCACGACGTCGTCGTGGAGAGGCTCGCCCCCGAGGGCGACGAGGCGCTGGAGACGCTCTTCCGCGGCCAGGCGAATCCGCGCGGTCGCTCCTCCGAATTGGAGCGCTACGAGGAGCTCGTCCGCGGCTGGTTCGGATTCACCGACGAGAGGCTCTTCCGCGAATCGGCCTTCGTCCACGAGAACGCCCTCGAGACCGAGGTCTCGCCGGAGCTGCGCCACCTCGTGTCGGGCGCCGTGGAAGCCGACTATCAGCAGATCCAGAACGCGCTGCTCGCGCGGCTCGATCTCCTGACGAAGGAGCACCCGTTCGACAGCCGCGCCCGGAAGCGCGTGAACCGCTCCATCGAGACGCGCACGGCGCGCCTCGAGGAGCTTCGCTCGCGCCGCGCCCGCGCGGAGGTGGTGCTGAGCGAGGTGAAGTCGCGGCTCAAGGAGCGCGAGGAATTGGACGGCCGCATGCTCGAGCTGCGGGCCGATCTGGCGGGCAAGGAGCAGCTGCTGGCCGACCTCGACGCGTGGGTCTCGCTCCGGGAGGAGCAGCGGAAGCTCCTGAAGCGCGCGCCCGCCATCGGCGCGGAGCTGGTGAACGCGCGCCGCGCGCGGAACTCGGTCGAGGAGATCGATCGCCGCATCACGCAGGGCCTCGGCTATCTGGCGAACGCTCCGGAGGAGGTGGAGGCCGATCTGGTCCGCCTCGGAATGCTCCGCGCGCAGCGCGCCCGGCACCAGAAGTCGGCCGAGGCGGAGCGCGCGAAGCTCGAGGCGACGCGGCCGGCCCCCCGCTTCGTCACCACGGGAATCACGATCCTCCTCGCCGCGATCGGCGCCGGCGTGACGTACGGCCTCACGAAGCAGCTCGGGCTCTCGGCGGGGGCGATGGCGCTCGGCGCGGTGCTCGGCCTCATCGTGAGCCGGGCGTTCGGGCAGAGCACCGAGAAGGCCCGCGTGACGGGCGAGGCGCAGGCGAAGCTGGTCGAGGAGAACATTCGGACGATCAGCCAGGAGATCGACCAGGTGGAGATCCGGGTCAATCCCTTCCTGGCCGGGCGCACGCTGGAGGTCGTCCTCTCCGACGTGAAGCAGTACCGGGCGGCGAACCAGGAGCGGCGCGAGCACGCGGCCGTCATGCACTCCCTGCCGACGCCGGAGCGTCTCGAAGTGGAGGCGCGCGAGATCGACGAGGCGGTGGCGACCCTTCGCTCGAAGGAGAAGCTCCTCATGCAGCAGTCGCCCTTCCTCTCGCCGCTCCGCGAGGATCCCTTGAAGATCGCGGAGGCCTCCGATCGGCTGAAGCGGGAGACGACGGCGCTTCGCACGCGGCTCGACTCCGCCCAGGAGGCGCTCGACGGCGTGCTCAGGCGGGGCGGCCCCGACGGCGACGCGGAGAATCTGGAGGCGCTCGACGAGGCGATCGCCGCCGACGAGGAGGCGCTCGCCCACGAGACGAAGCACCGCGACGCGCTCCTCGTGGCGCTGGAGAGCCTCCGCGAGGCCGTGCACGAATACCAGGAGCAGCACGTCGGGCGGATCGCGGAGAAGGCGGGGGCCACGCTCTCGCGGCTCACGAACGGCCGCTACGGCTCGGTGGCGCTCGACGCCGACTTCCACGCCACGCTCGCGATGGGCGGGCGCGGCGCGATCGGCATCGACTCCCTCTCGCGGGGGGCCCGCGACGCCTTCTACCTGTCGCTCCGGGCCTCCCTGGCCCAGGAACTGGCCGCCCGGGAGCCGCTCCCCCTCCTCCTCGACGATCCCGTCGCCCACCTGGACGAGGAGCGCCGGGGGGCCCTCCTCGCCTTCCTGGAGGAGCTGGCCCAGGAGGTGCAGGTGATCCTCTTCACCCACGACCGCCGGACCATCGGCCAGATCCGGGAGGCCCATCTGGTGGCGCTCGGGGCCGTCCCCAAGGCCTCCGGCGGCGAAATCCCCTCCAAGGTCGAGGTTCGCCGCTAGGAGCGCCGAAACCGCTCAAGGTGTGGCTGAAACGAGCCGACCTTGTGCCGTATGGCCGCTCCGACCAGTTCCAAGCCGACCGTCCCGCCGCCGAACGCCGACCAGAAAGCGGATAAGATCCGCGATCAGGTCTTGGCGCTCGACGTGAAGCGCGTGGCCGATTGGATCTCGACGCTGGTCAAGACCGTGAAGGCGACGCGCCTCTACCTGCCGAACAATCCACAGCTCCAGCGCTTTCAGTCCGATCTCGAGGCGCGCACCTGGTCGTGCCTGAAGGAGATCGGCGACATTCCCCTGACGGTGCAGCAGTTCGATTTCCTCTTCGAGAACTACTCCGTTTATCACAACGCCGACCGCAACGACTCCCTCGCGTTCCGCTTCTACGCCGACGGCGTTCGCGGCATCACGATCAAGGAAGGCCTCGAGGTCGGCGAGCTTCGCTCGCTCCTCGAAGTGCTGCGGAAGGCGATCGACGGCCCGAACGGGCAGGATGACGTGGTGACGCTCCTCTGGGAGCGCGATTTCCGCCACGTGGAGTACGTCTACATGTCGCTCGACGACCTGACCGAAGCCGACAGCGGCGCCGGCGCGTCCGCGCAGGGCGACGAGCGATACGTCTCGCAGGGCGAGGGGATTCCCTGGCCGGTGGGGGAAGCGGACGAGGCGCAGGAGACGGAGGCGGAGTCGGAGGCCGGGCCGGAGGAGAGCGCACGGGATTCGGGCGCCGACGCCGGATCCGAGAGCGGCGAGGGGGCCGACACCACCATGGCCGCCGAGCGCTCCGACGACTGGTCGGCCCACATCCAGCGATCGCGCACGTGGGAGCGCCCCGACGGGGTCCAGTTCCAGCTCTCCGATCACGAGCGCGAAGAACTCGATCACATGATCCGGATGGAAGAGGTCCGGCCGCTCCAGGACGAGGTCCTCGACATCGTCGCGGCGATCCTGCGCCACGAGGAGGACGGCGCCGGATTCATGGACTCGGCCGTCGCCTTCCAGCGCTTCATCGAGCTCGCGATCGAGGAGGGAAACGTCGTCCGCGCGCGCCAGCTCGTCGGCCGGCTGAAGGAGATCGCGGCGGCGAAGGCGTCGGCCGGCCCCGAATTCGAGGGGATCGCCGAGACGGTGATCCGCGAGATCGGGCGCCCCTCCTTCCTGGGCCTGCTCGCGCCGACCCTGAACGCCCACCCCGATCTCGATCCGGAGTCGCTCACCGACTTCCTGGTCCAGCTCGGCTCCGGGGCGACGCCCGCGATCTGCGACCTCCTCGGGCAGGTGAACCACGTCCGGCATCGGCGCGCCCTCTGCGAGGCGCTGATCACGGCGTGCAAGAACGACGTCGAGCCGCTCCTGGCGCGTCTGGGCGACTCGCGTTGGTACGTGATCCGGAACGTGGTCTACGTCCTGGGCCGGATCGCGCACCAAGGTGTCGAGCGCGCGCTCGATCGGGCACTGCACCATGAAGACGTGCGGGTTCGCAAGGAAGCGGTCCGCGCGCTGGGGAACATCGAGAGCCCGACGGCGCGCGCTTATCTCGTCTCGGCGTTCAAGGACGCCGACGCCGGCGTTCGCATCCAGGCCGCCACGACGCTCGCCGAGCGGCGGGACGACCGCGCGGCGCAGAGCCTGCTCGGCGCCATCCAGACGCCCGAGTTCCAGCGGCGCGACCTGCGCGAGCGGCAGGCCTTCTACGAGTCGCTGGGCCGCGCGGGCTCGGACGGAATCGCCCCGAAGCTCGAGCCGCTCCTCACGGCGGGCGGGCTCTTCAAGCGGGGCGACGACGACGAGCGGTTCCACGCCGCGCTCTCCCTCGCCTGGCTCGGCACGCCGAAGGCGCTCGCGATCCTCGATCGGGAGATCAAGAGCAAGCGCGAGCCCGTCCGGCAGGCCGTCGAGAAGGCGCTCTACACCGTCAAGCAGGCGGCCCTCGCCGGGAAGCCGTCGGCGGAGGGCGGCGAGCCGGCCGACACCGTCGCGACCGTCGGGCCCGCCGAAGACGTGGAGGCCGAATCGTGAGCGGGACGACTCGCCCGGCGCCCCAGGCGCTCGCGGCCACCACCGAGGATCCGGCCGCCCGCGTCACGCTGCAGGGGCGAAACCTCGCCATTCAGCTCTGCGTGCTCATCAAGACCGCGCGCGTCCACGACGTCGGCAACATCGCGTTCCACGGGCCGCTCTCGAACTTCATCGACACCGTCGCGCAGATGGTGACCGCGGAGGGGCCGTTCAAGATCCTCTCGGTCGGCGACTTCCTCTACGTGAACCAGCACCGCCTCAAGGTGGACGCCTCGTCCTATCCCAGCTACCAGTACCTGAACGACGAGTTCCAGTCGCGCGGGCTCGGCGGCTTCTCCTTCGAGGGAAGGCTGACCCCCCCCGAGGTGAAGAAATTCGTCCGGCTCTTCCTCGACGTCGACACGAAGGCGACGGAGCCGTTCGACGAATTCGTCGAGTCCCTCACGAAGCTCTCCGTGGAGAACATCGTTCCGCTCCGAGCGGTGGTGCCGATCGCGGCCCACGTCGGGAGCGAGGAGGTCCGCGACAGCCGCAAGGCCGCCAAGCGGACCTTCTACCGCGCCATCGAGTCGGCCCGCACCGTGATGCTGAGCGCGCGGGATCGCCGTCCCGTCGACATCCGGAAGGCGAAGCGCGCCGTCCAGGGAATCGTCGACCTGATCCTCGAGCAGGAGTACTCGGTCCTCGGGCTCACGGCGCTGAAGAACCACGACGAGTACACCTTCCAGCACTGCGTGAACGTCTCGATCCTCGCGATCGCGCTGGGGCAGCGGCTGGGGCTCTCGAAGAAGATGCTGGGAGACCTCGGCGTCGCGGCGATCCTTCACGATCTCGGCAAGGCCGCGGTCCCGTCGTGGGTGCTGAACAAGGCGGGACGGCTCTCGGGCGACGAGTGGAAGATCCTGAACGACCATCCGATCCAGGGCGTGAAGATGATCGCGAAGATGCGGGGCCTGAACGAGCTCGCGCTCCGCGCCATGATCGTCTCGTTCCAGCACCACGTGAACGTCGACAAGAGCGGCTACCCGCTCCTGCCCGGGTGCGAGGACCAGTGCCTCTTCAGCCGCATCGTCGCCACGGTCGACTGCTTCGACGCCATGACGGCGCACCGCTCCTACCGCCGGAACGCCTTCACGCCGTACGAGGCGCTCCACATGATGATCACGGAGAACGTGGAGAAGTTCGATCCGCTGATCCTGAAGGCGTTCATCAACACGGTCGGCATGTATCCCGCCGGGACGGTCGCGCTCCTCGACACGAACGAGATCGCCGTGGTGGTGGAGCCGAGCCCGCACGACATCTTCCGGCCGAAGGTGAAGATCGTGCGCGACCGCGATCGCCGGCCGGTGGACGGCGAGGTGCTCGACCTGAACGCGCGCGACGAGGAGTCGGGGGCCTACCGCGCCAGCATCGTCTCCGCGCTGAACCCGGAGGAGTACGACATCAACGTCGCCGATTCGCTCGTCTAGTCCGCTCGTTCGGGCCGCTCGCGCCGGCCGCGCTTCCCGCGCCGTTCCCATCCTCCCCTTCGCCCCCGTCTTGACCTTCTCCCGCCCGGCCCGTAAACTCGCATGGTTACGGCACTTTCCCACGATGTGAGGACCCGCCGTTGTCGCTCCAACGCCCCCGCGCCCTGGTCGTCGACAAGGACACCGCCGAAACCCAAGCCTTGCTGGGGTTTCTGGAGGAGAACGGCTTCGACGTCCAGTGGGCGAAGGACGGCGAGCAGGCCTTCAACGTGCTCGACGCGCCGGCTCCCGACAAGGCGGGCGCGGTCCCGCTGGGGCACGAGGTCGTCATCACCGAGCTTCGCGCCCACCGGATCGACGGGCTCCGGCTCCTGGAGGTGGCGCGGCGGCGCAATCCCGAGGTCTGCGTCATCCTGATCGCCGACCAGGGAGGCGTCGAGCTCGCCACCGAAGCGATGCGCCGGGGCGCCTACGATTTCCAGTTCCGCCCCCTGAACCTCACGAAGATGCTCGCCGTCATCCAGCGCGCCCTCTCGCACCAGCAGCTCGTGACGCGCGTCTCCGCGCTGGCCGAGCGGCTCGACGAGCGGCTCCGCATCCCGACCCTCACCGGGAACTCGCGCGCCATGCAGGTCCTCACGGAGCGGATCGCCCAGATCGCGCCGACGCGCGCGACGACGCTCATCGCGGGGGAGACCGGCACCGGGAAGGAGCTGATCGCGCAGGCCATCCACCAGCTCTCGCCGCGGCGCGACGAGCGCTTCGTGAAGCTCCACTGCGCCGAGCTCTCCGAGAACCTGATCGAGAGCGAGCTCTTCGGCCACGAGCGGGGCGCCTTCACCGGCGCCGAGCAGCAGCGGAAAGGACGCTTCGAGCTGGCCGACGGCGGCACCCTCTTCGTCGACGAGATCTCGGAAGTGCCCCTGAACGTGCAGACGAAGCTCCTGCGCGTCCTTCAAGATCGGCAGTTCGAGCGCGTGGGCGGGACCGAGACGGTGCGGGTCGACGTGCGCGTTCTCGCCGCGACGAACAAGCCGCTCGACGTCATGGTCTCGCGGGGCGAGTTCCGCGAGGATCTCTTCTACCGGCTCCGCGTGGTCCTGCTGGAAGTGCCCGCGCTCCGGGAGCGAAGCGAGGACATTCCGCTCCTCGTGGAAGCCTTCATCAAGGAATTCAACCGCGAACATTCGCGGAAGGTCTCGGGGATCACGCGCGGAGCGATGGACCGCCTCCTCCACCACGACTGGCCCGGCAACGTGCGGGAACTGAAGAACACGATCGAGGAGATGGTGATCTTCACCGAGGGAAAGCGCGTCCTCGACGTCGCCGACCTCCCGCTCGCCCTCCGCCAGCAGCGGGGCGTGACGGCGCCCGACCTCCACCTCCACGTCGGCATGTCGATGCAGGAGATCGAGCGCGCCGCCATCGAGGCGACGCTCCGCTCCGTGGCGTACGACAAGCAGAAGGCGGCGAAGACCCTCGGGATCGGACTTCGCACGCTCTATCGGAAGCTCAAGGAGTACGGACTCTGAGATGAATCGGCGGCCCGACGCGCTCCTCCTCGATCTCGACGACACGATCCTCGACGACAGCGGAAGCACCGATCTCTACTGGCGGGGCGCGATCGACGCGCATCGCGCCGAGCTGGGCGCGATCGAGCCGGAGACGCTCCACGCCGCGATCGTGCGGGCGAGGCGATGGTTCTGGGGGGATCCGGAGCGGCATCGGACCGGGCGGCTCGATCTCGGCGCCGCCCGTGCGGAAGTGGCGCGGCTCGCCCTGGCGGAGCTCGGCATCGGCGCGGGCGGGGGCGCCGGCGCCGGCGACGGCGACGGCGACGGCGCCCCCACTCTGGCGGCCTCGATCGCGCGCGACTACGCGGCGCGGAAGGAGGCGTCGATCGCGCCTCTCGAGGGCGCGATCGAGACGGTCCGATGGTTCCGCGAGTCGGGCTGCCGGATGGCGCTTCTCACCAACGGAAGCGCCGCCGCGCAGACGGCGAAGATCGAGCGGTTCGGGCTCGCGGCCTACTTCGACGTGGTTCTCATCGAGGGCGCCGTCGGCTACGGAAAGCCCGATCCGCGCATCTACGATCTCGCGCTCGAGCGGCTCGACGCGGCTCCGGACGCCGCGTGGATGGTGGGGGACAATCTCGATTGGGACGTGGCCGGGCCGCAGCGCGCCGGAATTCGCGCCGTCTGGGTCGATCGCCGAGGGACCGGGCTACCGGACGCTCACCCCGTGCGCCCCGATCGAATCGTGCGGGCGCTCTCGGAGCTTCGCGCCGCGTTCGACTAGGCTAGACGAGCTGCTCGCGAAGCGCCTCGCGCGTCACCGACCCACGCTCTTCTGCAGCCTGATCGCCTCGTCCGCGAGAAGCTTCGCCTCGTTCGGGTCGGTCGTGAGCACCGCGGCCTCCTTCAGCGCCGCGATCCCCTCGTCGCGGCGCCCGAGCTGGTTGAGCAGAATGACCGCCTGGTCGCGCATCGCCGCGGCCCGCTCGGGCGTGTCTCGGGGCACCCGGCCCAGTTCCGCCACCGCCTCCTCGTAGCGGCCGAGCGCCGCGAGCGCCTGGGCGATGTTCAGATGGACGCGCGCGTCGCCCGACAGCGTCAGAGCGTCGCGCAGCTCGGGAAGCGATTCCTCGAGCCGCCCCAACCGTTGGAGCGCGAGCCCGCGATAGAGGTGAAGCGCGTACGCCCTCGGCGCGTCGGCGATTCCGAGGCGCGCGGCCTCTTCCGCCCCCGCGAAGTCCGCCAGATTCAGCCTCGAGAGCGCGAGCGCCGCGTAGAGCCGCGGCGAGAGCTTCGCCGCGCCGACCTCGAGCCCCCGAAGCGCCCACTCCTCGGAGCGCTGGAAGTCGCCGGAGCGGGAGAAGAGGAGCGACATGTCGTGGCACCAGAGCGCGAGGCGGTAGGTGCCGCTCGGCTTCGGCTGCAGGCGCGCGAAGAGCGAGTCCCGCTCCGCGCGCGTGCTGAGGCCCCCCGGGAGCGCTCGGACTTCGATGATCGGCCCCGAAAGCTTCCGCCCCTCCGCGTTCGATCGCCAGATCGTCTCGCCGTGCTCGCGGAGCCACCGGTAATAGGCCGCCTCGTCGGGATACTTCAGCGAGTCGGCCTCGAACCGGCGCGAGACCTCGCCCGAGAGAACGATCGTCTCGACGCCGTCGAGGAACTCGGCGTGATACGCGGGAGCGACGAGCGGCGCCTGCGTGGCGAAGAAGGGCCAGATGACGATGTTTCGCTCGCGATCCGAGAAGACGGGACCGTAGAGCTCCACGGCGAGGCGCTTCGTGGGCCCGACGTGCGCGTTGACCCAGCGTCGCGCCTCGTGACGCGAGTCGGGCTGCCGGAGCGCCTGGCGGATCTCGATCAGGTCGCGAATCGGAGCCAGGGCCGCGAGCGCGGCGACGAAGACGATCGTGCGCGGGCTGCGCGCGGTCTCGGGAAGGCGCGCGCGCGCGAGATCGATGAGCCAGAGGAGGCCCGCCGCGGCCGCGAGGACGAACATCGGATAGGCGACGAGCAGGTAGCGCTCCTGCGCGGCGCGGAGGAGCCCGTTCGCCAGGACGACGACGATCGCGACGAGCGCGACGGAGCGGGCGCCGCCTCCCTTTCGCCAGAGCCCCGCGAAGCCGGCGATCGAGAGGAGATAGACGGGCCAGCCGAGCGCCTTCGGAAGGGACGCGATGAGGTAGGTCGGAAGGGAGATCGGGAAGGTCGACTGCCCCACCCAGTCGCTGAAGAGGCTCCGCCGCTGCACGCCGAAGGCGTCCATCGTCGTCTTCCAGTCGAGGAAGGTGTAGGGCGAGGCCGCGAACATGGCGACGAACGCGAGTCCGGCCGCGAGGGCGAACGGCCTCCAGTTCCAGCGGCCGCCGCGAAGATGGGCCAGCGCGAGCGGAGCGAGCAGGACGAGCGGGACGTACTTGCATGCCGCGGCGAGCCCGATCCAGATCCCGGCGAGAACGGAATCGCGCGTCCTCCCCTCGTCCGCCACCTTCACCATCGCCGCCGCCGCCAGCGCGACGAAGACCAGCGCCAGGAGATTGGGATCGCTGATGTGCTGGGAGGTGAGGATGTGGAGCGGGTTCGTCGCGAGGAACGCCGCGGCGAGGATCGCCCCGGTGCGGCCCACGAGCGGAAGCGCCAGGCGCCACGTGAGCGCGACGCTCAGGATCCCGATCGTCGCGTTCACGATGCGCGCGAGGAGGAAGAGGCCCGCCGAATCGAGCTGCACGTGCTTGGCGAACTCGGCGGTCGTGACTCCCGAGTGCAGGAAGCCGTACCAGGCCTTGTAGAAGATCTGGATGGCGAGCGTGAGATAGAACGAAAGGGCGGGCCATCCGCCCGTGTGGGGGTTCAGGTCGAACTCCTTCATCCCCCCCTGCCACATGGCCCACGATCGCATGACCGTCGTCCGGTCGGTCTCCTCGATGGCGGTGTCGTCGACGACGTTGATGCCGAGCGACGCGTCGGGGAGGCGATCGCCGATCCCCCAGAGGCGAAGGAGCGTCGAGAGGACGAGGATCGCGAGGAGGGCGCGATCGATGGACGCGAGCGAGAAGCGGGGGCCGCGCCGAGGCTTACCGGAGGCCCCGGGAGCGCGCTTCGCCGCCGGCGCGGCCTTCGATTTCGGTTTGGCCTTGGGCATGGCTGGGCGGGGCGCTAGCGCGCCCGGGCCTGCCGCGCCAAGGCGACAAACTGGCCGGAGGGGCGACACGATGGGACGGCATCTCGGAAGGCGTGCATAAGTTGTTGCGGCATTATAGGAAAGCGAGGGGCATTCGCTCAATGCCTCTGCCATCGCCTCTGCCGTTTGGACAAGAGATGGCAGCCCGACCGCCCCGCGGCTGGCACTCCGACAGGTGGAGTGCTATTTTTATCTTATTTATTTACAGATAGTTACGCCCCATTTCTGGCAGCCGCGCCAAATGGCGGCACGGCGATTGCGGTATGATGCCTCCAGGTCGGGGGAATCACCGCATCCCGGCCCAAATGTCACCGACTCACCGAAAACCAATTCGAAACGAAGGAGTCTCACTCCATGTCCGTCAATGTGAAGCCACTGTCGGATCGCATCCTCGTCCGTCGTCTCGAGGAAGTGGAAACGAAGCGCGGCGGAATCATCATTCCCGACACCGCCAAGGAAAAGCCGCAGCAGGGTGAGGTCATCGCCGTCGGCCCCGGTCGCTTCGAGGACGGCAAGCGGGTTCCGCTCGACGTCAAGAAGGGCGACAAGGTCCTCATGGGCAAGTACTCGGGCAGCGAAGTGAAGATCGACGGCACCGACTACATCATCATTCGCGAGGAAGAAGTCCTCGCCATCGTCAGCTGAGCGATTCTTCGCCCGAACGCACCTCTATCTCTGTAAGGAGAGATTGAACCCATGGCTGCAAAGGAAATTATTTTCGACGAAAAGGCCCGCCAGGCGATTCTGAGCGGCGTGCAGACGCTCGCGAAGGCGGTGAAGGTGACGCTCGGCCCGCGCGGCCGCAACGTCGTGCTCGACAAGAAGTGGGGCTCGCCCACGATCACCAAGGACGGCGTCACCGTCGCCAAGGAGATCGAGCTCGAGGACCGCTACGAGAACATGGGCGCCCAGATGGTCCGCGAGGTCGCCACGAAGACCTCCGACGTCGCCGGCGACGGCACCACGACGGCGACCGTCCTCGCGGAGTCGATCTTCCGCGAAGGCCTCCGCAACGTCACGGCCGGCTCGAACCCGATGGGCATCAAGCGCGGGATCGACAAGGCGGTGAAGGCGATCGTCGAAGAATTGAAGAAGATGTCGAAGACCGTGAAGGATCCGAAGGAGATCATGCAGGTCGCGACCATCTCCGCCAACGGCGACACCGAGATCGGCAAGATCATCGCGGACGCCATGGAGAAGGTGGGCAAGGACGGCACGATCACCGTCGAGGAAGCCCGCTCCATCGACACCACGCTGGAGACGGTCGAAGGAATGCAGTTCGACAAGGGCTACATCTCGCCCTACTTCGTGACCGACAAGGAAGGGATGGAGGCCGTTCTCGAGGACGCCTACATCCTCATCTACGAGAAGAAGCTCTCCAACATGAAGGACCTCCTCCCGGTGCTCGAGAAGGTCGCGCAGAAGGGCAAGCCCTTCCTCGTGATCGCCGAGGACGTCGAGGGTGAGGCGCTCGCCACGCTGGTCGTCAACAAGCTCCGCGGCACCCTCTCGGCCTGCGCCGTGAAGGCTCCGGGCTTCGGCGACCGCCGCAAGGCGATGCTCGAGGACCTCGCGGTCCTCACGAACGGCAAGCTCATCACGGAAGATCTCGGCATCAAGCTCGAGAGCGTGAAGATCGAGGACCTCGGCCGCGCGAAGCGCATCACGATCGACAAGGACAACACGACGATCGTCGAGGGCGCGGGCAAGCACGCGGACATCGTGGGCCGGATCGCCCAGATCAAGAAGCAGATCGAGGACACGACCTCCGATTACGACAAGGAGAAGCTCCAGGAGCGTCTCGCGAAGCTGGCGGGCGGCGTGGCCGTCATCAACGTCGGCGCGGCGACCGAGACCGAGATGAAGGAAAAGAAGGCCCGCGTCGAGGACGCGCTCCACGCGACCCGCGCGGCCGTCGAGGAAGGCATCGTCCCCGGTGGCGGTGTGGCGCTCATCCGCTGCATCCCGGCCGTGGACAAGCTCGCGCTCGAGGGCGACGAGCTGGTGGGCGCCGTCATCGTGAAGCGCGCGATGGAGGAGCCGCTCCGTCAGATCGTGAACAACGCCGGGCTCGAGGGCTCGGTGATCGTCGAGCACGTGAAGAAGGAGAAGAAGGCCGTGGGCTTCAACGCCGCGACGGAGACCTACGAGGATCTCTTCGAGGCGGGCGTGGTGGATCCGACCAAGGTGACGCGCAGCGCGCTCCAGAACGCGGCGTCGGTGGCGGCTCTCCTCCTGACCACGGAAGCCCTCGTGACCGAGATTCCGGAGAAGAAGAAGCCGGCCGCGATGCCTCCGGGCGGTGGCGGCGGCGGCTACGACGACATGTACTAGACGTCGATCGTCGCCTCGCGGGAAACCGCGTTGTGGGACTCGGTGACGCGCCGAGGTCGATGATGATGAGGGGGTCGGAACCCACGGAGGGGACCGGCCCCCTCGAGTTTTCGGGCCGCCGAGGCGGGTGGACGTGGACGCGGGCGGCGCCCGGCGTTACATTCGCGCTAGTTCCCGGAATGGGAACGATTCGAGCCGTGCCGGCATCCCGATGGGGGCGGGATCGCGGAACCCTTCCCAAGGAGGCACCGTGATGAAACTCCCCGCCAGTTTCGCTCCGCGCCTGCTCGCACCCCTCACGTTGCTGGCCCTCTTCGCCGTGGGCGGCTGCGGCGACGATTCGAGCCCCGGCAAGGATCTCCAGGTCGCGAACGTGGCCGACAGCTTCCAGTTCCAGGTCACGGACACCAAGAACTACAGCCACACGTACGCGTACACGTGGGCGAACTCCGGCACCGCCGCCACGATCAATCAAGCGAGCTCCATCACGGGCGGAGACGCGACGCTCGTGCTGAAGGACAGCGCGGGGGCGACGGTCTACTCCAGGAGCCTGAAGCAGAACGGCACGTTCACCACCGCGACGGGTGCCGCGGGCAATTGGACGATCCAGGTCCTCGCGAGCAAGGTGTCGGGCACGTTGAATTTCCGCGCGCAGAAATTGTAGGGCGGCAGGCGGCCGGCTGGCGGCGGAGGAGGTGCCATGAACGAGAAGCGGCTTCAAACCTACGAAACGCCCGAGATCGTGGTCACGTTCGACCCGAATCTTTGCTGCCACTCGGGCAACTGCGTTCGCGGCCTGCCGGCCGTCTTCGACGTGAATCGGAAGCACTGGATCCGGCCGGAGGCGGCGACGGCGGCGGAGGTGGCCGCGCAGATCGAGCGCTGCCCGTCGGGGGCGCTTCAGTACAAGCTGAAGAAGTAGGCGCGCCCTACTTCGGAATCTGCTCGAAGAGGGTCTTCACCAGCCCGTCCATCGACTCGGTGAAGAACTCCAGGCTCTCCTTGTCGGTCCCGGCGAACTCGGCCGCGTAGGTCTTGTAGTTCACGCCCTTCCGCACGTCCTCGAGTTTCGCCGAGAGCGGGCCGAGCCGCCTCGTCTCCCGCACCACCTGGTCCCGCACGTCCTTCATCACCTCGATGGTCCGGTTGAGATAGCTCTCGTCGAGCATGACGTCGCCGTGACCGGGCACGATCGTCAGGGCGTCGAGCGCGGCGAGCGCCTCCAGCGCGGCGATTTCGTCGTAGGGGTAGCCGGCGAAGAAGTAGGGGACGGGCGACGCCACGAGATCGCCCGCCACGAGGACGCGCTCGCGCGGGAGGTAGGCGACGATGTCGCCCGAGGAGTGGCCGCGGCCGTAGAACTTCAATTGAACGACCCGGCCGCCGAGATCGATCGTCATGGCGTCCGAGAAGGTGACGGTGGGGTACGCCGGCACGTACGTGGCGAATTCCTGCAGCACCGCGCGGCGCCCCGCCAATTCCTCGGTCATCGCCTTCCGATCGGCATCGCGCAGCTTCTTCCCGTCGGCGCCCTTTCCGGTCTTCAACTGTTCCTCCAGCACCGCCACGCGCCCGCGATAGCGCGCCCGATTCGGAACGTCCCAGCCCTCCTCCAGCTCGGGCGTCACCGCGTGGGCAAGGATGACGAGCCCGGGAAACGCGTCGGCGTAGAGCGAATTCCCGCGTATGTGATCGGGATGCCAGTGGGTGTTCACGAGGAAGCGGACCGGCTTCTTCGTCCACTCGCGGATCTGCGCGATGTCCTCGCGCGTGCTCGAGGGGAGGTAGCCCGAGTCGATCACCATCACGTCGCGATCGCCGACGATCACGGTCGTGTTCCCCTGCGGATTCGTGTCGGGCGCGTCCTTGTGCTCGATGACGTAGACGCCTTCCGCCGCCTCGCCCACCGAACGCTCGTGGTTCGCGACCGATTTCGGGGCGGGCGCGGCAGGGGAGGCGACGTCGGCGGCGGACGCGCGCGCCGCGCTCGCCAGGAGGAGGAGCGTGAGGATGATTCGGTTCATTCGAGGGGCCTCTTGGCGATGGGTGAATTGCCGCTGACTGGTCCAATTCGCACAGGGAGCCGGAGGGGCCGCGCCGGGTCGGGCGGGATTAACGCCGATTCCGTAAGCCCTTACGCACCTGACATTTTGCGCGTTGCCGTGGCCTGGATCTTGCGCCAAACTCACTAGATTCCACAAGCCGCTCGTCGCCCCTGGAGGACATCATGCCGCGCACCCTTGGATATCCCGTACGCCGGATCGCGTTGGCCGTCGCGCTCGCGATTCTCGGCGGCGCGCTCGTGGCTCACGCGCTCCACCGCCCACGACAGGACTCGGGATCGGCGACCGCTCCCGCCGCGGCACGCGCCGCCGGCGCGTCAACCGTCGCCACGGCGTCGATGCCGCTCGAATCCGAAGCCCCCGCGAAATCCGTCCCGGCGTCCGCGCAATCCGACGCCCCCGCGATCGCGGCCGCCACGCCGGCCACGCCGCGCGGTTCGGCCGGCATGATCGTCGGGATCGACCCCGAGACCGGGAAACTCGGGCTTCCCTCCAAGGCGGAGCGCGCCGCTCTCGATCGCGCCGCGAACCTGAGCCCGGCCCTCGATCGATCCGACGCCGGCCTGACCGTGATTCACCGGCCCGACGGCTCGATGATGGTGGATCTGCAGGGACGCTTCCAGGACTACGCGGTGATGCGCATCACGCCCGACGGACGGAAGGTCGAGACGTGCGTGCAGGAGTCCGAGCTCGACGCCGCGCTTCGCGGCGACGACGCCCCCGGCGCGACCGCGACGGCCGAGCCTGCCGCGCGGACCGAGCCGCGGCACGAGGAGCGCTGAGCGATGCGACCGACCTTCCGACGCTTCGCGCTCGCAGCGCTCGCCCTTGCCATCCCCGTCGCCGCGTCCTTCTCCCTGCCCTCTCCCGGCCACGCCGCCACGATCGTCATCGTGAACAACGACGGCGCGAACGAGGGATTCAACGATCCGACTCCGGTCGCCCCCGTGGGCGGGAACCCCGGCACCACGCTCGGCGCGCAGCGCCTCTTCATCTTCAAGCATGCCGCCTCCATCTGGGGGGCCATCCTGCCGAGCGCCATCACGATCCGGGTCGCGGCGCAATTCAACTCCCAGACCTGCGACGCCACGTCGGGCGTCCTCGGGAGCGCCGGCTCGCAATCCGCGCACGCCAACTTCGCCGGCGCGCCGCTCACGAACCACTGGTACCACCAGGCGCTCGCCAACAAGCTCTCGAACTCGGACCTGAGCCCTTCCGACGACATCAGCGCGACCTTCAACTCCGACGTGGACAACTCCACCTGCCTCGGCACGTCCAACTGGTACTACGGCCTCGACGGCGCGGAAGGGAGCGACATCGAACTCCTCCCGGTGGTGCTCCACGAGCTGGGCCACGGCCTGGGCTTCAGCACGTTCACCAGCTCGAGCACCGGCGGCACGCTGAGCGGCACGCCCTCCGCCTACGACCACTTCCTCTTCGACGAGTCGACCGGCCTCCACTGGGATCAGATGACCAACAACAACGCCCGGAAGAACTCGGCCGTCAACACCGGCAAGCTGACGTGGGACGGCGCGGGGACGAACCGAGCGGCCGCTCTCTACCTGGGGCACGAGCCCGAGGTGCACGTGACGGCTCCGGCCTCCGTGGCGGGGGACTACGTGGCGCTCAGCGCCGATTTCGGCGCCGCGGCGACCCCGGGCGGCGTCACGGCGAATCTCGTTCTGGTGAACGACGGGACGGCCCCGACCAGCGACGCCTGCGAGCCGATTCAGAACGGAGGAGCGCTCGCGGGGCAGATCGCGGTGCTCGATCGCGGCACCTGCACCTTCGTCGCGAAGGTGGCCGCCGCGCAGTCTAGCGGCGCGGTCGGCGTGATCGTCGTCAACAATGCCGCCGGCGCCCCGATCACGATGGGCGGAACCGATCCCTCCATCGTGATTCCCGCCGTGATGATCTCGCAGGCCGACGGGACGACCCTGAAGAACGCCATGCTCTCGGCGACCGTGACCGGGACCATCCGCGAGAGCGCCACGCGGGTCGCGGGACTCACCGCGGCGGGGCGGATGAAAATGTACGCGCCGAATCCGGTCGAGTCGGGCTCCTCGGTCTCTCATTTCGACGTGAGCGCGACCCCCGACGTGCTGATGGAGCCGGCCATCAACACCGGCCTTCACGACACCGTCGATCTGACGCACGATCTGCTCGTCGATCTCGGATGGCTGGCGAACGTCACCGCCGTCGCGACGACGGCGGCCGCGCCGGGCTTCCGCGTTCAGAGCGCCCCGAACCCGTTCCACCCGTACACGGTGATCTCGCTCGACCTCCCGGCGGGCGGCGCGACGCGGGTCGCCCTGTTCGACATCCAGGGCCGGCTCGTGAAACGTCTGGTGAACTCCTGGCTGCCCGCGGGCCGGCATGCGGTGACGTGGGACGGGACGGACGACCAGGGCCGCTCGGCGGGCGCGGGCGTCTACTTCGCGCGCGTCGAGGCGAGCGGAGTCGAGGCGTCGCAGCGGCTGGTGAAACTGGAGCCGTAGAGTCGGTCGAGGGCGCGGAACGCCGGCGCCCCCCGGCCGGGCGCCGCGCTCAGCGGGGCGCGGCGTGGGCCGTTCCGCTCACGCGGACCATCTGCACGTCGGCCAGTTTCAGGAAGAGGAACTGCGGCCGGCTGATCGCGTAATCCGCGAGCGCCACCGGAAATTCCGTGCTGAAATCGATGGCCCCCGGCGACGGATCGGGGCGCAGCGTCACCGCCACGGCGATCCGAATCCTCCGGCTGACCCCGTGCAGCGTGAAGGTCCCCTCGACCTGAAGCGACTCCGGCTTTCCGGCCTCGAGCCGGGCTCCGGAGGCCGCGTGAAGGCTCCCGCCCTCGAAGAGCGCCTTCGGGAATTTCGAAGTCTCGAGGTGGTTCTCCCGCATGTGCCGGTTCCGCATCTTGATTCCCGTGTCGAGGCTCGCCATGTCGACCTCGAACCGGAAGGTCGCCGAGTCGCCCAACGCCGCGGGGTCGACGGAAATCCTCCCCTCCAGCCGGTCGGTCTTCCCCTCGAACTTCTCGTTCGCGGCACGCGAGACGAAGACCACCTTGCACTCCTTGCCCGCGTGGACGGCGTACTCGCCGCACGCGCCCCGCGCCGGGGCGAGCATCGAGGCGATCAGGATCGTCGGGACGAGTGCGCTCTTCATGGCATCTCCGGATCCCGCGCCGCGATCAGTAGAGCGCGTGGAGTTGCAGCAACGTTTCGGTGTAGTCCTGGCCCGAATAGGCCAGGCCGTCGCTGTAGTCGATTCGCCGCACGAGGCCTTCGAGCGTCAGGTACGCGAACGGCATCGCGTAGACGCCGCCGCCCCACCGCGACTTCGCCCCCGACTCGCGGTCGCGATCGGGATCGAAGAAGTCGTACGTCGCCTTGAGCTCGAGGCCGCGGTGGAGCAGGTACGAGAGTTCGTGCGAACGGACGACGCCCTGCACGACCGGCCCGCCCGCCTCCTGGCGGCGGACGAGATCCGCCTCGCCGATCCACGTGAAGCGCTGCCAGGTGAGATAGCCGTAGAGCCCGGCGGTGTCGTAGTCCCGGCTCTTCGTGGGGTGGTGGTAGCCGGACGCGCCGAGCGCCGCGCCGAACGGGCCGAAGCGGCGCCGGCCGACCGCGTTCACGACCCCGGCGACCTTCGTGTCGCTGTCCGTTGCTCCGCCCGGACTTCCGTTCACCACACCCGCCTGGATGTCGATCGAACCGATCGAGTAGCCCGCTTCGAGACCGACGTCGGTGTTCCCGGGGGGCATGAAGCCGAGCTCGTTCCGGACGAACATCGTGTGGTCGTCGAACTTCCAGCCGTAGGACGGCACGAAGCGGCCCGCCTTCACGTAGAGCGTGGGGAGAATGTAGCCGAGCGCCCAGCTCTCGTAGCTGCTCGACTGGCCGCGATTGAAGTAGAGCGTGACCCTGGGATCGGGCTGGATCGCGAGGTAGAGGGACGACTGCATCTGGAAGAAGTTCTGATGCGCCGGCTCGATGTCGGCGCCGAGGTAGATCTCGCGCAGATCCGCGCCGATCAGGATCTGCTTCGCGAGGTGGGTCTCGATCTCGGCGATCGCCTCGGGCTTCATCCTCGACCAGGCGATCTCCTTGGGAACGAGGTCCTGCGCCGCGTAGGTGGAGCGCATCCCTCCGCCGGAGGGGTTCACGTGGCAGAGGGCGCACTTCTGCTCGTAGCGGGCGGAGTAGCGGGGGAGGGCTTGCGCGCGCGGCGCCGCGGCGCCGGCCGCGAGCAGCAGGGCGAAGAAGAGCATCGCGTGCCGCGAGCGTTCACCCAGGCTGGGAAGATCGGCTCGAGATTCGCGGCGAACGAGACCGAAATCCCGAGCCTCGATCCGGGACAGTTTCGTCATCATCCGCGAAGTCTAGGGCGGACCGCCCGTCTCACTCTGTGATTTGGATCACCGTCGGGGTCATGAATGTGCCCCGAAGATCCGAAACGCCTCGACCACCAGATCGGCGTGGATCCCGACGGTGTCGCGCACGTCCCGAGCGTAGCCTCCGGCGAGCGTGGTGAAGACGGGGATGTCCCGCACCACGCAGGCGTCCAGGACCAGGCGGTCCCGCGCTCGCAGGTCTTCCCGCGCGAGCAGCAGCCGCCCCAGCTGATCCTCCTCGAAGGGATCGGCTCCAGCCACGTAGGCCACGAGGTCGGGCTCCACGCGATCGAGAATGCGCGGCACGTGGTGCCGGAGCGCGGCGAGATATTCCTCGCTTCCCGCGTGGGTCTGCAGCCCGACGTCGAGATCGCTGGGCGGTTTGATGGCCGGGTAGTTGTCCTGCTCGTGGATCGAGAAGGTGAAGACGGTGGGGTCGTCACGGAAGATGGCCGCGGTGCCGTTCCCTTGATGCACGTCGAGGTCGATGACGGCGGCGCGCCGGATGCGCCGAGTCGCGAGCAGGTCTCGGAGCGCGATCGCCACGTCGTTCAGCACGCAGAATCCCTCGCCGTGATCGGGAAACGCGTGGTGGAGGCCCCCGCCGATGTGGATCGCCATCCCTCGCTCCAGCGCCAGCCCCGCCGCCAGGATGCTCCCGCCGGCGCAGAGAAACGACGCCTCCACGAGCTCCTTCGAGTAGGGGAGTTCCAGCACCGCTTCCTCCAGCGCCGAGAGGCGTCCCTGGAGGAGCTTGTCGACGTACGCCTGATCGTGGACGCGGCGGACCTGCTCCACGGTCGCGGGCGCGGGGGCGAGGATCTCTTCGTCGCGCACGAGTCCGCGGCGGACGATCTCCTCGCGCACGAGCCGATACTTCCGCATCGGGAAGACATGCATGCCGATGTCGGCGAAGTAGCCGTCGTGATGGACGACGGCGGGCCGCGGCTTCGTATGGGAAGGGCCCGATGCGGTTCCGATTCGTTCCGTCGTCATCGGCCGGCCCGCCGCCTACTCGAACTGGTAGGGGCTCGTCGTGGTGGTCGTGGGCCCCGCGATGGGGACCTGCGGCGGTTCCGCGGCGCCGGGGCTTCCCGCCTCGGCGCGATCGGCCGTCGCGCGATCGGCCGCGGCCGTGCCCGGCACGATGGCCCGATAGATGAGCAGGAGTCCGGCGATGGTGAAGGGGAAGAGCGCGGTGCTCACCAGGCTGTCCCAGAAGACGCGGGCGATGTCCGCCGCGATCATCTTCTGCCGCGCCACGGTCGTGACGACGTTGAGCATCGCCGACGGGAACGACGCGGCGACGCCGGCGAAGACGAGCACGACGGCGAAGATGAAGAAACGGCCGAAGAGGGCGCCGAAGCTGCGGCGCACCAACCGGACGCTTTCGCGGATCGACGCGGCGGGCCCCCACCCGTCCAGGATCAGGAGCGGCGTCGCGAAGGAGAGGAGGAACATCGCGGCCAGGATCCAGAGGCCGGCGGGAATCAGCGCGAAGAAGAGCAGCAGGGCCCGGATCTGCTCGGGAAGGTTGGTGAGCGGCATCATGGCGAGCGCGGCCAGCACCATGATGCCGGCCGCGGGGATCGCGATGATGAGGAGTTGATAGAACGACGAAACGCCGTACGGCCAGAGGAGCTCGAGCACGTGCTTGATCGACTCGACGAACGTCCGTTTCGTCCCGCGAATCAGGCCGTCCTGGAGCGGGAGGAAGGGCGTGTAGACGAGCACGAGAAGCGGCAGGTAGGCGGTCGCCGTCACGATCCACGTCACGGCGCGTCCCTGATAGTCGGGGAATCCCAGGGGCGAGGTCGTGTCGCCCGCGAAGACGAGATAGAGCCCCATCCCCAATCGGTAGAAATAGAGAAGCACGAGGGCCGGAAGCGCGGGGAGGATCGACTTCCGGCCGAGCGAGAGGACCTCCCGCAGGAAATCGCCGACCGGCGGCAATAGCGGCGCGCGCGGAACGAACGGCGCGGGAGGAATCGCCGCGGGAATCGGCGGCACGGCCGGCTCCGACGGCGCGGGCGGCGCCGGCGCCGGTGACGGTGGGAGCGGAGCCCCTTCGTTCTCGTCCATCCCCGGCAGGATACACCCCGTCCTCGGGCCCCCCAAGCCCGTTGTGCCTCCGCCGCGCGCTCTGGTAGCGTCCGGCGGCATGAGCGTCACGGGACTCTTCGCGGGGACGGCCGTTCGGCTCAACGATTGGAGTCAGCGCTGGATTCCCGGGGCGTTCACCATCGCGTGGATCCTCACGCTCCTCATCTTCCTCCTCGGCCTCACCGTCGGCCGCGCCACGCCCTTCGACGCCGTCCGCTACTGGGGCGACGGCTTCTGGGAGTTGCTCCCCTTCTCGATGCAGATGTGCCTGGTGATGTTCACCGGGAGCATCGTCGCGGTCTCGCCGCCGGTGGCGCGGGGGCTCGCGTGGCTCGCCTCGCGTCCGCGCACGCCGCGGCAGGCGATCCTCCTGATGGCGCTCCTCTCGATGCTCCTCGCGCTCGTCCACTGGGGGCTCAGCATCGTCGGGAGCGCGGTGCTTGTCCGCGAGATGGGACGCCGGCGCTCCGGGGTCGACTACCGCCTCCTCGTCGCGGCCGCCTACCTCGGCATGGGGACGACGTGGCACGCGGGGCTCTCCGCGTCGGCGCCCCTCCTCGTCGCCACGCCGGGGCACTTCCTCGAGAAGGAGATCGGTCTCATCCCGGCATCGCAGACGATCTTCGCCCCGTTCAACCTGATCCTGGTCGCCGTGGTCATTCTGATGTTCGCGGTGCTGACGCCGCTCCTCCATCCGAGCCGGGAGCGGACCGTCGTCGCGAGCCCGGCGCAGCTCGACGCGATCAAGGTCTGGACGCCTCCCGCGCCGCCTACCGGCCCCGAGGCGCGCACGCTCGCGTCGCGGCTGGAGCACTCGCGATGGGTGAACGTGACGTTCGGCGCGCTCGCGATCGTCTGGATCGCCGGCTATCTCGCGCGGCCTCAACATCCGGTCACGCTGAACGCGCTCAATTTCGCCATGATGGGGCTCGCCGTCGCGCTCCACCGTTCGGCGGCGGCGCTCGTCGACGCGGCCGAGGACGCCGGGCGGCTCATCTTCGGCATCGTGCTCCAGTTCCCGCTCTACGCGGGCATGTACGGCATCATCAAGGAGACGCACCTCGCCGACGCGCTCGCGCGGGGGTTCGCCTCGATCGCGTCGCCGCAGACCTATCCCGTCATCGTCTACTGGTACTCGGGGCTCGTGAACTACTTCGTGCCGTCGGGCGGCTCGAAGTGGGCCATCGAGGCGCCCTACATCCTCTCGGCCGGGCAGTCGCTCGGGGTTCCCGCGGCGAAGGTGGTCACCGCCTACGCGTGGGGCGACATGATGACCGACATCATCCAGCCCTTCTGGGCGCTCCCGCTCCTGGCGGCGGCGAAGCTCGACTTCCGGGAGATTCTCGGGTTTTGCATGATTCTCTTCTGCATCTACGTCCCGGTCGTCTCGCTCGCCTTCCTCCTCGTGCCGCGGTAGGCTTGGGCATGGATCAGGCCCCCGAACTTCTCAACCCTCCCGCACCCGAAATCGCCCTCGACGACGACCAGCGCGCCGCCGTGGAACACGGCGACGGGCCGCTCCTCATCGTGGCCGGCGCCGGCACCGGGAAGACGACCGTCATCGCGCGGCGGATCGCGCATCTCATCGCCTCGAAGCGCGCGCGGCCCTCGGAGATTCTGGCGCTCGCGTTCAACGACAAAGCCGCGGCCGAGATGCAGGAACGGGTCGATCTTCTCGTTCCCTACGGCTATGCCGACGTCACGATTCAGACGTTCCACGCATTCGGCGAAAACGTGCTGGCGCAGTACGGTCTGGAGATCGGCATCGCGCCCGGGTTCTCGGTGCTCGACGGGACGTCGCAGGCCCTCTTCCTGGCGGAACGGCTCGACGAGCTGGGCCTGAATCACTACCGGCCCCTCTCCGATCCGACGCGCTACGTCGCCGACCTGGCCGGCTTCTTCAGCCGCGCGAAGGACGATCCGCAGTGGCCCGACGACATCCGGCGCGCCGCCCGGGAGCACGCGGATCGGGCGGCCGCCGCGCGCGCGGCCGGCGGCGGCGATCCCGAACTGGTGGCCGCGATGGAGGACCACGCGTCGCGGCTCGAGGAACTGGCCGAGGCCTACGAGCGCTACGACTCGCTCCTTTGGCGCGCCGGCTTCCTCGACTTCGGCGATCTCCTCGCGCTGACCCACCGTCTCTTCACCGAGAGCCCTTCGGCGCTTCGGCGGCTGCAGCAGAAGTTTCGCTACGTCCTGGTCGACGAGTTCCAGGACACGAACCCCGTGCAGTTCAAGATCGTCCGGCGTCTTGTGGAAGGGCACCGGAATCTGGTGGTGGTCGGCGACGACGACCAGAGCATCTACCGGTTCCGGGGCGCGCACCTGAAGAACATTCTCGAGTTCCGCGAGCACTATCCCGAGACGAAGGAGATCGTGCTCCGGCGGAATTACCGGAGCACGCGGCAGATCCTGGCCCGCTCCCGCCGGCTCATCCTCGAGAATCAGGAGCGGCTGGAGGTGCGCTACGGCATCTCGAAGGAATTGCAGACCGACAAGGACGGCGTCGAACCGGTCTGGAAGGAGTTCGAGGCGGAAGCCGACGAGGCGGCCTGGGTCGCCGACGAGATCGCCGCCGCGGTGCGGGAGAAGCGCCGCCGCCCGCGCGACGTGGCGATCCTCGTCCGGAACAACCGTCACGCCGAGCCGTTCCTGCGCGCGCTCGACGAGCGGGGGATCCCCTACTACTTCTCGGGGAGCCGCGGGCTCTTCCAGCGCCCCGAGATCAAGGAGCTGATCTCGCTCCTCCAGTCGCTCTTCCAAGATTCGCGGCCGGAGTTCCTCTATCTCCTGGCGTCGGAGGCCTACGGGGTCCCCGAGGACGATCTCACGAAGTTGATGCACGCCCTTTCGCGCCAACCCGCGCCGCTTCGCGCGCTCTTCCGGCGCGCGGCGACGGGCGGCGGCGCCCTCGAGATCTCCGACGAGGGCCGCGAGCGGCTGACGCGGCTCATCGAGGACGTCGACGCGATCCAGGAGTTCGCGCGCGGGCGGCGAACGGGGGAGGTCCTCTACCACTACCTCGAGCGGCGCGGCATCCTGAAGGACCTCATGGCGGCCCGCACGTTCGAGGACGAGGCGCGCGCCCGGAACATCGTGAAGTTCTTCGCCTTGATCCGATCGTTCGAGAAAGTGGCGCTGGCCGACCGCGTGGCGCTCTTCCTCCGTCATTTCGAGGCGGTGCGGGAATTCGGCGAGGACCCCGCCGTCGCCGACATCGACGAGACCTCCGACGTGGTCCAGGTCCTCACCATCCATCGCGCGAAGGGGCTCGAATTCCCGGTCGTCTACCTCGTCCAGATGGCGACGCATCGCTTCCCGACCGCGAACCGCGCGCGCGGAATCGAGCTCCCGAAGGAGCGCGACGACGAGGATCCGTCGGCGGCGCACCGCGAGGAGGAGCGGCGCCTCTGCTACGTCGCCTTCACCCGGGCGCGGGACGAGCTGATCACGACCTACGCCCGCGACTACGGCGGAAAGCAGAAGCGGAAGCCGAGCCAATTCCTGGCGGAGGCCTTCGACATCGGGAAGACGCCTCCGGCCCGCGCGCGCCGGCGAGTCATGGACGAGATCGCGGATCAGAAGCCGTCGGAGTCGACGCCGGTCGTGACGGAGCGTCCCGCGGCGCGCGAGCCGCTCCAGCTCTCCTACAAGCGGTTGGAGGACTACGAGTCCTGTCCGTACAAATACAGACTCCTCCACACGCTCGCCGTAAATCCCATCCTCACCGCCGACCACCGCGTGAACTTCGGCAACGCGGTCCACCAGGCGGTGGCGTTCGCGCAGAAGAAGCGGCTGGAAGGCGAGTTGATCTCGGAGGCCGAGTTGATCGACGTCTTCCGCTCCGTCTGGCGGAGCGAGGGATATCGGAACGAGGAGCACGAGAAGCAGCGCTTCCAGCAGGGCGTCGAGGCGCTCCAGGCGTATCGCGCGCGTGAGATCGAGTCGGGCCCGACGGCCGCGGCCGTGGAGCGGCACTTCCGCGTGAAACTGGAGGACGTCGTCATCACCGGGAGCATGGATCGGGTCGACGAGGGGCCCGATGGGGTCACGCTCATCGACTACAAGACCTCGGAAAAGGACGACGAGGAGAAGGCCGACGAAGCGTCGAGGAAGAGCCTCCAACTCTCGGTCTACGCTCTCGCCTACCGGGAACTCACGGAGCGGCTCCCCGACCGGCTGGAACTCCGCTATGTCCTGACCGGAACGAACGGTGTCTCCTCGTGCGACGAGGAACGCGTCGCCAAGGCGCGCGCCAAGATCGAGGAGATCGCCGCCGCCATCCGCTCGGGCGCCTTCGACGCCCGCCCCGACGCCCGCCGCTGCTCCATCTGCGCCTGCAGGCCGATCTGCAAGGAGTCGGCGGTCTAACCGATGTCGCTGAAGACCGGTACTCGGCTCGGTGCGTACGAGATTCTCGCCCCCCTCGGCGCGGGCGGGATGGGCGAGGTCTATCGCGCGCGCGACCACCGGCTCGGGCGCGACGTGGCGGTGAAAGTCCTTCCCGAGGCGGTGGCGGCCAGCGCGGAGCGGCTCGCGCGGCTCGAGCGCGAGGCGAAGACCGTCGCCTCGCTCAATCATCCGAACATCGTCACGCTCCATTCGATCGAGGAGTCGGACGGCGTCCGCTTCCTCACGATGGAGCTCGTCGAGGGAGAGAGCCTCGATCTGCTGGTCGCCCGCGGGGGACTCCCCGTTCCCCGCCTCCTCGAGCTCGCCATCCCGATCGCCGACGCGCTCGCCGCGGCGCACGAGAAGGGGATCGTCCACCGCGATCTTAAGCCCGCGAACGTGATGGTGTCGAAGGACGGGCGCGTGAAGGTGCTCGACTTCGGATTGGCGAAGCCGGCGGCCGCCGGCGAACAAGACGCCACGGCCGACGCCGCCACGCTCACGGTGAAGGGATTCCAGTCGGTGGAGGGGCACGTGATGGGGACGATCCCCTACATGGCCCCCGAGCAGCTCCGAGGCGAGCCGCTCGACGCCCGGACCGATCTCTTCCCGCTCGGCGTCATCCTCTATGAGCTGACGACGGGCCGGCGCCCCTTCGACGGCCGGACCGAAGCCGATCTCGCCTCCTCGATTCTTCGCGACATCCCCCCGCCGATGGCCGCCGAGCGGGACGATCTCCCCGCCGACCTCGTTCGGATCGTGGGGCGCTGCCTCGAGAAGAATCCCGAGAACCGCTTTCAGACCGCGAAGGACGTCCGGAACGAGCTCCGGCTCGTGGAGGCCGCCGTCGCGAGCGGGGGCGGAGCCCTCGCCTACGCGCGCCCCTCGACGGCCCGGCTCTCGACGCCGGGTCGTCGCGCGCCGCGCTGGCTCGCGCCCGCGCTCGTCATCGTCGCCGTGGCCGTCGCCATCGGCGGCTACCGCGTCTGGGAGTCCTCGCGCGCCGGGAAGCCGACGCCCCCCGAGTCGCCGGCCTCGGCGACCGCTCCCGCCGAATACGCGTCGGTCGCGGTGCTTCCCTTCGTCGATCTCAGCCCGGCGAAGGACCAGGAATACTTCGCCGACGGCATCAGCGAAGAGCTGCTGAACGTTCTCGCCCAACTGAAAGGTGTCCGCGTCGCGGCGCGCACGTCATCGTTCAGTTTCAAGGGCAAGGAGGTCCAAATCCCGGAGGTGGGGCGGCAGCTCCACGTGGCGCACGTTCTCGAGGGGAGCGTCCGGAAGGAAGGGAAGCGGTATCGGATCACGGCGCAGCTCATCCAGGCGTCGGACGGCTTTCACGTCTGGTCCGAGACGTTCGATCTCGTGATCGACGATGTCTTCTCCGTGCAGGATCGGATCGCGCAGGCGGTGGTGAAGGAACTGCGAACGGCGCTCGAGGGAACCAAGGGCGCCGGCGCCGCGGCCGGGCTGAATCCCGCCGACGTTCAGGCGGCGGCGAGCGGCCGCGGAACGAATCCCGAGGCGTATCGCCTCTATCTCCAGGGGCGCTTCTTCTACGATCGCTTCAACGAGGGAGACATGGCGAAGGCGATCGACTTCTTCCGCCGCGCCGTGGCCCTCGATCCCGAGAACGCCCTCGCCTGGGCGGGGCTCTCGCGAGCCCACATGGCGCAGGCGTCGTGGGGGTGGGCGACGTCGGCCGACGAAGGGTTCGCGCGCGCGCGGGAGGCGGCCGAGCGATCGCTGAAGTTGGAGCCGGATCTCGCCGAGGGATACGTGGCGCTCGGCTGGGTCAATCTCTGGCACGACTGGAACTGGAGCCTGGCGGACTCTTCCTACCAGCGCGCGCTCGCGCTCGCGCCGGGGAACGCCGACGTCCTCCACGCGGTCTCCGGCGCGTTCGCGTCGCTCGGGCGGCTCGATCAGGCGATCGACCTCGACCGCCGCGCCGCCGCGCTCGATCCGCTCAGCGTCTCGGCGCTGCGAAACCTGGGCGCGCACGCCTATCAGGCGGGCCGCCTCGCCGAGGCCGACAGCGCGCTGAAGAAGGCGATGGAACTCGGGCCCGAGAACGGATTCCTACCCTACGGCACGGGCCTCGTTCGCATCGCGCAGGGGCGCGCGGCGGAGGCGCGGGCGCTCTTCGAGCGGGTTCCGGTCGACTACTTCCGGCTCCATGGGCTCGTCCTGTCGCGCTTTCTCGAGCGCGACCGGGCGGGATCCGACGCCGCGCTCCGCGAGCTGATCGAGAAACATCGGGAGAACGCGCTCTTCCAGATCGCGGGCGCCTACGCGTTTCGCGGCGAGACGGACCGCGCGTTCGAGTGGCTGGAGAAGGCGTACGCGCGCCGGGATCCGGGCCTCGCGGAGGTGAAGATCGACCCGCTCTTCCGCTCGCTTCGCGGCGATCCGAGATGGGGGGTGTTCTTGAAGAAAATGGGATTCACCGGCTGAGGCGCGGGCCGGACATGCGAAGGGCCGGGCGTGTCGCCACGTCCGGCCCTCGCGTATTTCGAGTGAGGCGTCCGCCTACGCGGCGAGCACGCCCTCGAGCGCCGAGACCAGCTGGTTCTTCGGCACCGCGCCGATGATCGTCTGAACCACCTTGCCGCCCTTGAAGATGTAGAGGCTGGGGATGCTGCGGATGTCGTACTTGGTCGCGATGCGCGTGTTGTTGTCCACGTCCACCTTCGTGACCTTCAGCTTCCCCTCGTACTGCTTCGCCAACTCTTCCACGACGGGCGCGATCATGCGGCAGGGGCCGCACCAGGTGGCCCAGAAATCGACGAGCACGGGGACCTGAGACTGCAGCACCTCGGCGTCGAACGTGCTGTCGGTGACTTCGGTGACGGCCTGGGACATTGGTGTGAACTCCTTCGCAAGTAGTTACGGCTGTGTCGGTTATCGGCGCGCCCCGTCGCACCATGCCTACAATGTAACGATTTAGACGCCGAGCTTCAAGCCGAGATTCCGGCCTCCGTTGACACCCTCCCGCCCCGTTCCTAGACTGGGAGGCTCTTTGCTCCAAAGGCGGTTCCGCAGGCGAGGCTCACCACCAAGGGAGAGATCTCCTTGATCGAAGTCCAGGGGCTACGGAAGACCTTTCACGATCGAAAGAAGGGGGACATCCCCGCGGTGAAGGAGATCTCCTTCGTCTGCAAGCCGGGCCAGGTCTTCGGACTTCTCGGCCGGAACGGCGCCGGCAAGACGACGACGCTCCGCATGCTCGCGACGATTCTCACCCCGTCGGCCGGCACGGCGAAGGTGGCGGGCTTCGACATCGTGGAGCGGCCGGCGGAGGTGCGCCGGCGGATCGGCTACCTCTCGGGCGACACGAAGCTCTACGACCGGCTCACCGGACGCGAGCTCCTGGCCTACTTCGGAACCCTCGCGGGGATGGACGCCGCGCGCATACCCTCGCGCGTCGAGGAGCTGACCGGACCCTTCGGACTCGAGGAACTCCTGGACAAGCGCGTCGGCAGGATGTCGACCGGCATGAAGCAGCGGCTCTCGATCGCGCGCGTCGTCTTTCACGATCCCGAGGTCCTCATCTTCGACGAGCCGACGTCCGGGCTCGACGTCTTCGGCGCGCGGGAGGTGCTCTCCCTCGTGCTCGATCTCAAGAAGAAGGGGAGGACGGTCATCTACTCCACCCACATCATGACCGAGGCGGAGCGGATCTGCGACGAGATCGCCATCATCGAGAAGGGATCGATCCTCCGGCAGGGGACGCTCGCGCAGCTCGGCGCCGGGAACGGCTCGGGCAGTCTCGAGGACGTCTTCGTGGACGTGGTGAAGGGGGTGGCCGATGACCGCTAAGACGCTCGCCGTCTTCCGCAAGGAGATCACCGACACGCTCCGCGACGGGCGGACGATCTTCGCCATCTTCGTCTTCCCGTTCGTCCTCTACCCGGCCCTGCTCATGCTCATGGCCTACATCCAGCATAAGAACAACGACGAGGCCAAGACGTTCGCGGTGCAGGTCGGGATCGTCGGCTCCGCGCAGTTCCCGGCCGCGGCCGAGAAGGTGCGCGCCGTGGAGGGCGTGACCGTCGTCTCGCTCGTCGAGGTGCCGGCGAACCTCGACGACGCGGGCGTCCAGGCGATCCTCGTCGTGCCGCCCGACCTCGCGGGGCTCATCGCGCGCGGCGACAGCGTGAAGGTGGAGCTCCTCTACAAGGACGCCGACAACATGTCGTCGGAGACGGCGAAGCGGCTGAAGCCGGCCCTCGACGACATCCGCCAGTCCCTCACCCTCGCGTGGGCGAAGAGCCGCGGCGCCACGGCCGACGCGCCGCCCGCGCTCACCGTGGAGCGGAAGGACGTCTCCTCGAAAAAGGAGGTCGGGCGGTACGTCGCGGCGCTCATGATTCCGTATCTCCTCATCTTCATGGTGGCCGCGGGGTCGATGCAGACGGCCGTCGACGCGACGACGGGGGAGAAGGAGCGAAGCACGCTCGAGACGATCCTCGCGAGCGCGGCGACGCGCGCCGAGCTGGTGGTCGGGAAGGTGCTGGCGGTGCTGGCGGCGTCCCTGACCGGCGCGATCACCGGCATCCTCGGGCTCTGGATCTCGTTCGGGATTCTGGCCAGCCGCTTCTCGGCCATGCAGAGCCAGTCGCTCGAGCTCTCGATCGGCCCGGAGAAGATGGTGCTCCTCTTCCTGACCCTCCTGCCCGCGGCGATCTTCCTCAGCGCGGTCCTCGTGGCCATCGGCTGCTTCGCGCGGAGCATGCGCGAGGGGCAGACCTACGCCACGTACGTCTACATGGCGTCCGTCTTCCTGGGACTCAGCTCCTTCTCCCAGTCGCAGTCGGTGCCGATGAAGCAGTTCTTCATCCCGATCTTGAACACCGCGCTCCTCCAGCGCGAGATCCTCACCGACACGGTGCAGGCGGCGCACGCGTTCGCCGCCATCGGGTCGAGCAGCCTCCTCGCCGCGGTCATGATCGTCGTGGCCATCCGCCTCTTCTCGAACGAACAGGTCCTCTTCCGCACATGAGCGCGCGAAGGGGCCCGCACGCCATCGCCATCGCGGCCACGATCCGGAGGAATTCGCATGCGCTCTGACGTCGACGCGCTCCTGAAGGAGCGCGACCTCGCGGCCGCCGTAGTCCTGAAAACGGAGCACCCGAATCCGACCTTTTCGTACCTCGTCGGAACGCGCGAGCATCTCTCCACCAGCATCCTCGTCTGGCGGCGCGGCGCGAGGCCGCACCTGGTCCATGCCTCCATGGAGCGCGACGCCGCGGCGGCCACGGGCTTCGATCTGAGCGACTACGGCCAGCGTGGCTACCGGAAGATCGCCACCGAGGAGGCGACGCCCACGGCCGCGGAGGCGCGATTCCTCGACGAGGTCCTGCGCGATCTCGGGGTGACCGGCCGCATCCTCGTCGACGGCATCGGACCGATCGGCCGCTACTTCGAAGTCCTCGGCCGCCTGCGCGCGCGGCGCCCCGATCTCGAGATCGTGGAGGACCGCGATCCGCGGCTCTTCCTTCAGGCCCGGCTCACGAAGGAGGAGGCGGAGGTGGCGGAGGTGCGGAAGGTCGGCGCAGTCTGCGGAACCGCCTACGCGCGCGTCCGCGAGACGATCGGAAAGGGGCGCCTGGAGGGTGGCCGGCTTCGCGACGCCGAGGGCTGGGTGACCGTCGGACGGCTCCGCCGCGAGATCCGCCGCGTCTTCTTCGAGGCGGGCCTCGAGGAGCCGCACGGGAACATCGTCGCCCAGGGACGGGATGCCGGCGTGCCGCACAACAGCGGGAACGACGACGACGTTCTCCTCGAGGGCGCGCCGATCGTGATCGACATCTTCCCGGCGCAGCCGCACGGGGGCTACTTCTTCGACGTGACGCGCACCTTCTGCGTGGGGCGCGCGACTCCCGAGCTGCGCGCGCTCTACGACTGCGTGCACGCCTCCTTGCGAGACTCGTACGGCGCCCTGGAATCGGGGGCGCGGGCGCGCTCCTACCAGGACCGGCTCTGCGACTTCTTCGAGAAGCAGGGACACCCGACCATTCGGCAGAACGACCGCATCGAGGAGGGGTACGTGCACGGCCTGGGCCACGGCATCGGGCTCGAGGTGCACGAGCGCCCCAATCTGGGCGGACCGCCCTCCAATCCCGATCGTCTCGAGCCCGGCTCGCTCTTCACGCTCGAGCCCGGCCTCTACTATCCCTCTCGCGGCCTCGGCGTGCGCATCGAAGACGTGGTCTACGCCAGGCCGGACGGTACCTTTGAGAACCTCGCGGAGCACATCCCGTACGGGCTCGAAGTCGCGCCCGCGACATAGCCACGAGGCCGACGCCATCACCGGGCACGTGCGGCTGACGGACGCCGCGCGCCCGGCGGGGGACCCCGAACGCGCCATCCTCGCGGGCCGCGTCACGCGCGGGGCCGTCGATTCCGCCACGCTCGCCGAGTTGAAGCTCCTGGCCGAAACGGCCGGCGCCCGGGTGCGCGGCCAGGTGGTGCAGCGCCGGGGCCCCGTGCGCGCGTCGACGTTTCTCAGCAAGGGGAAGATCGAGGAGATCCAGGAGCTGGCGGCGGAAGAGCGCGCCGGGCTCCTCCTCCTCGACGACGATCTCTCGCCCGCCCAGCACAAGAATCTCGAGAAGGAGCTCGGGATGCGCGTCGTCGACCGGAGCGGCCTCATCCTCGACATCTTCGCCCGCCGCGCGCGGACGCGCGAGGCCCGGCTTCAGGTCGAGCTGGCGCAGCTCGAATACCTCCTGCCGCGGCTCACGCGCATGTGGGAGCACCTCGGGCGCCTCGGCGGCGGCATCGGAACCCGCGGCCCCGGCGAGACGCAGCTCGAGGTCGACCGCCGCCGCATCCGCGAGCGGATCGCACGGCTGAAGCGCGATCTCGAAGGGGTCGTCCGCGAGCGGCGCGTGCAGCGGAAGGGGCGGAAGGAGTGCTTCAAGGTCTCGCTCGTCGGCTACACGAACGCGGGGAAGTCGACCCTCTTCAACGCCGTCGCGCGCGCCAACGTCTACGTCGAGAACCAGCTCTTCGCCACGCTCGATCCCACGACGCGCGCCATCGCCGCGGAGGGGCGCGTGAGGGTCCTCCTCACCGACACCGTCGGCTTCATCCGGAAGCTTCCCGCCCACCTCGTCGCGTCGTTCCGCGCCACGCTCGAGGAGGTGACCGAGGCCGATCTCCTCCTCCACGTCGTCGACGCGACCGAGCCCGACATCGACGCCCACATCGAGGCGGTGCACGCCGTGCTCGAGGAGCTCGACGCGCTCCAGCGCCCGCGGCTCCTCGTCTTCAACAAGATCGACGCCCTCCACGACGAGATCGCGCTCCTGGGCCTCCGCGCGCAGCATCCCGGCGCGGTCTTCGTCTCGGCCGTGACGCGCGATGGGCTCCCCGAGCTCCGGAAGGCGATCGCGGCGAGACTTCACGGCGAGGACGGGTCGTGAGCTCGCCGGCTCCGCGGCCCGCGGGCGCGCTCGAGCCCCCCGACACGCCGGAGCGCGCGAGCGCCCGGGTGGAGGCGATTCAGGCCGCGCTCCTCGAGGAGGAGATCGGCGCCTGGCTTCTCTACGACTTCCACGGCTCGAATCCGATCGCGCCCGCGGTGCTCGGCTTCGACCGGCTGCCCCATCGCGGCAAGACGTCGCGCCGCTGGTTCTATCTCGTCCCCGCGCGCGGCACGCCGCGTCGCGTCGTTCATCGCATCGAGCCGCGCGCCCTCGATCCCTTCCCCGGCGAGACGACCGTCTACCTCGAGTGGGCGGAGCTCGGCCGGGCCGTCGCGGAGGCCGTGGGAACGACGGTCGCTTCGCTCGGCACCGCGGGCGGATTCGCCCCCTCGATCGCCATGGAGTACTCGCCGCTCGCCCGGCTCCCCTACGTCTCGCGCGTCGACGCGGGGACGGTGGAACTCGTGCGCGCCGCGGGGGCGCAGGTCGTCTCCTCGGCGAATCTCGCGCAGCGCTTCGGCGGCGTCCTCTCGCCGGAGGCGCGGCGCGACCACGTGGCCACGGGGCGGATCCTGCACGGGATCTTCGACGCGGCCTTCGCCCGCGTGCGCGAGAGCGTTCGGGCGGGGAAGCCGCTCACGGAGACGTCGCTCCAGCGCTGGATCTTGGAGCGGTACGACGCCGAGGGAATGACCTCCGTCGACGCGCCGACCGTCGCCGTGAACGCCCACTCGGGAGATCCCCATTTCGACACGAACGAGGCCACCGACGCGCCGATTCGCGAGGGGGACTTTCTCCTGATCGACGCCTGGTGCAAGGCGAAGCGGCCGGGCGCCGTCTACGCCGACTACACGCAATGCGCCTTCGTCGGGGCCTCCGCGCCCGCGCGGCATCGCGAGATCTTCGCCGTCGTCCGCGACGCGCGTGACGCCGCCGTCGGCGCCGTCGAGGCGGCGCTGGCCGCGGGGAGGTCCATTCGGGGCTGCGACGTCGACGACGCGGCGCGCGCCGTCGTCCGCGCGCGCGGCTACGGCGACCGATTCCTCCACCGCACGGGGCATTCGATCGGCGAGGAGGTGCACGCGAACGGCGTTCATCTCGACAATCTCGAGACGCACGACGACCGCCGCCTCCTCGACGGCACCCTCGTCTCGGTGGAGCCCGGCGTCTACCTCGACGACTTCGGCGCGCGAAGCGAGGTGAATCTCCTCCTCGACGGCGGCAAGGCCGTCGTCACCACGGCCCCCGTCCAGCGCGAACTCCCCGCGCTCCTCGCCTGACCGTGTCGACGCCGCGCGTGACCGTCCCGCTCCGCGAGATCCGGTTCCGGACGTCTCGGGCCGGAGGGCCGGGCGGGCAGAACGTGAACAAGGTGGAGACGCGCGTCGAGGCGGTCTGGGACCTGGAGGCGTCCGCGCTCTCGCCCGAGGCGAAGACCGTGGTTCGAGCGGCCCTCGCGTCACGACTCGCGGCGGACGGAACGATCCGCGTCGTCTCGCAGCGCTTTCGCTCCCAGTCCAGGAATCGGGATGCGGCCGTGGAACGCCTTCGCGCGCTCGTGGCGGCGGCCCTCGCGCCGCGGCGTGTCCGGCGCCCCACGAAGGCGACGGCGTCGTCGCGGGCCGCCCGGATCGAGGCCAAGAAGCAGCGCGGCGCCGTGAAGCGGGAGCGCCGCTGGAGAGAGTCGGAATAGTCTTCCGGTCCGGCCGTAAAAGCCTGTCCCGCAATCGATTACAAGCCGCTAACGCCCGGGCGCCCCTCCCCCGAACTCCCAGTTTCAACTGAAGTTACGAGGCCCGTCTTCCGATTCATGATCGAGATGGGCGCCTTTTGGGACAAGTGGGGTGGGAGGGCGGCCGCGCTCGGCGCGGTGCTGCTCCTTTTGGCCGCGGTCGCTCTGCCGAGCGTCCTCCGCCGCCAGTCGGGCGCGCCCGTCGACGGCGGTCGCACGGGCAGGGCGCCGAGCCCCTCCGTCGCGCCCACGCTCCGTCCCGGTCCCAACGTCTTCCGCTTCTACCAGGAATTCCCGCACACGCTCGATCCGGCGCACGCGTCGGACTCCTATTCCTCCGAGGTCGTGGCGCAGATCTATAGTCCCCTCGTCGGGATGACCTCCGACCTGGAGCCGACGCCCCAGCTCGCCGAGAGCTGGACGATCTCGAAGGACGGACTCCGCTACGTCTTCCACGTTCGCCCCGGGGTGCGCTTCCACAACGGACGCGAGGTGACGGCGGAGGACTTCGCCTACAGCCTGACGCGCGTCTTTCGGGAGCCGTTCCGCTCCGAGGGGCTCGCCGCGAACTACCTCGACGCGATCGCCGGCGTGCCTGACTTCGTGAGGGGGAAGGCGGCGTCGATTCGCGGCATTCGCGCCCTCGACCGCTACCAGCTCCAGATCACGCTGAGCCGGCCCTACTCCTCGCTCCTCTACGCCTTGGCGCTCGACCAGACGAGCGTCGTCCCGCGCGAGGTGCTGGAGAAGGGCGGGCCGCGCGCCCTCGAGTCGAATCCGGTCGGCACCGGACCGTTCCGGTACGTTCGCATGGAAGGCGATCGCGCCGTCGCCCTCGCCGCGAACGACGACTACTTCATGGGGCGCCCCAAGCTCGACAGCCTCATCTTCATCGCGCCCCCCGGCGACGTTCTCGAGGCCGGGGCCGACGCCCTCCTCGAAGGACGCGCGACGCTGAGTCTCCTGCCGAGCAACCGGATCGAGGAGTTCCGCGCGCGCCCCGGGCTCGCCGTGCTCCGCTGGCAGGACCTGAGCCTCTCCTTCATCGGCATGAACGCGTCCGTCCCGCCGCTCGACGACGCGCGCGTTCGCCGCGCGGTCGCGCTCGCCATCGATCGCCAGGGCATGCTCGACGCGAGGCCCGAGGGGAAGACCCTCGCGCAGGGGATCCTTCCGGCCGGCGTGCCGGGGTACAGCCCCTCGAACAAGGTTCCGGCGCGCGACGTGGCCGCGGCGAAGAGGCTTCTCGCCGAGGCGGGGTACGGTCCGGGGCATCCGCTCCCGCGGCTCACGCTCTGGAAGAGCATGACGAGCGCGAACCTCCGCCTGACCGACTCGGTCATGGTCCGCTCCCTCGCGGAGGCGGGAATCGACGTCGCGGTTCGCTACGAGTCGTGGGCCGTCCTCGACAAGGTCATCACCGAGCGAAAGGCCGCGCTCTTCGGACTCGCCTGGATCGCCGACATCCCCGATCCGGAAACGTTCCTCCGAAGCCTCGCCTACTCGACCAGCGCGACGAACTACTTCCGCTACCGCTCCGGGGCGGTCGACTCGCTCCTCGACCTGGCGCGCTCGACGCTGGACGGCGACCATCGCAACGAGCTCTACCGCGAGGCGGAGGAGGCGATCCTTCGCGACGCCCCCTTCGTGCCGCTCTATTCGACGGTCAGTTTCATCGGAATGAAGGACAACGTGGCGGGACTCGAGATGAATCCGCTCGGCATCTCGACGCTCGCCATGGAGAAGCTCCACCTCACGGAGCCCAGGGATGGCCGGGACCGTCGCGACGCATCCCGCTGAACGCCCGATTCCGTTCTGGCGCGGGCTACAGGCGCGGATCTTCCTGACTTTCGCGGTCGTCGTCGTCGGCCTCGTGGCCGCCGCGGTGACCTTCCTCGTTCGAAGCGAATCGGACTCGCTCCAGCGCGAGACCCGGAAGCGCGGCATCGCCGTGGCGCGGAACATCGCCTGGCTCTCCACGCCGTCCCTCCTCTCCTACAACTACGTCGCGCTCAATCAGGCCGCCAGCCGCTCGCAGGAAGGGAGCGAGATCGCGTACGTCGTCATCTACGACAAGGAAGGGATGATCGCGGCCGACAGCCGGAGCGACAATTCGTTCGGCAATCCGCCGCGCGACGCCGCCGACTTCTTCGCCCACGCCACGCGCGAGGAGCGCTGGCGCTTCCTTCCGCCGCAGAGGCCCGGCGAGGCGCGCCTCCTCGAAATCTTCCTCCCCGTCTTCGTCCAGGGCTACGCCGTGAAATGGGGAACGGTCCGGATCGCCCTTTCCATGGAGGGCGTCGACCGGGAGGTCGCATCGCTCACCTGGAACCTGATTCTGGCGGGCATCCTGGCCGCGATCCTCTGCCTCCTCGCGGCGCGCGCGGCGGCCGGCGGCATCACGCGCCCGATCCAGCGGCTCGTGACCGCCACGCGCGCCATCGCGACGGGAGACTACTCGCAGCGCGTCGATCTCAAGTCGGGCGACGAGCTGGAGACGCTCGCGTGGCACTTCGACCACATGGCCGGCGAGGTGCAGCGCCAGCAGGCCGAGATCCTCGCCAGCCGCGAGAATCTCGCGCGTCTCAACCAGACGCTGGAGGCGGCCGTGGAGGCCCGCACGCGGGCGCTCGTGGAATCGGAGGCGAAGTACCGCGTCCTGGTCGAAAGCGCCCCGCAGGGGATCGCCATCCTCCAGGCCGACCGCATCGTCTTCACGAATCCAGCGCTGGAGAGGATGACGGGGCGGAGCGTGAGCGAGCTGAAGACGCCCGAATTCGACGTCGGGTCCCTCTTCGCGCCGGCGTCCCGCTCGGCGGTGCGATCCGCGCTGCTCGGGACCGAATCGGAGGCGACGCAGGTCTCCGTCGAAATCCAGCACGCCGGCGGCCGGAGCGTTCACGCGGAGCTTCAGGTGGCGCCGCTCGTCTTCCAGAACGAGCCGGCCAGCATGATCCTCCTCTCGGACGTCTCCGCGCTGCGCGATCTGCAGGGCAGGCTCGTGCGCGGCGAGAAGCTCCGCGCCCTGGGCGAGCTGGCGGCCGGCGTGGCGCACGACTTCAACAACAACCTCGGAATCATCCTCGGGCGCACGCAGCTCCTTCTCATGAAGTCGCAGGACCAGGAGATCTCCGCCGGACTGAACGTCATCCGGCAGGCCGCCATGGACGGCGGCGAGGCCGTGCGCCGAATCCAGCAATTCACGCGGGTGCGGGAGGACCGCGCCCACGAGCCGCTCGACCTTCCGAGCGTGGCCGAGGAAGTGGTGGAGATCACGCGCGGGAAGTGGAGCAACGACGCGCAGCGCCGCGGCGTGAAGGTGGACGTCCGCGTCGAGGTCGTCGATTCCCGTCCCATCCTCGGCTCGCGCGCCGAGATCCGCGAGGCGCTCACGAATCTCATCTTCAACGCGGTCGACGCACTTCCGCGGGGAGGCGTGATCGCCATCCGGAGCCGCGTCGAGGGAGACGAGGCGATCCTCGAGGTCATCGACGACGGAACCGGCATGAACGAGAGCGTGAAGAGCCGCATGTTCGAGCCGTTCTTCACGACGAAGGGAATGGCGGGAACGGGACTCGGGCTCTCCATGGTCTACGGCATCGTCTCGCGTCATCGCGGCACGGTGGAGGTGGAGACGGCGCCGGGAGAGGGAACGACCATCCGCATGCGCTTCCCCGCCACCCGCGAGGCGAGCCCGGCCGCGCACTCGCCCGTCCGCGTGCAGGCGCCGTTCCAGGCGCGCATCCTGGTGGTGGACGACGAGACGGAGCTGCTCGGAGTTCTGCGCGACGCGCTGGAGCGGGCCGGGCACCAGGTGACGGCGGCCTCGTGCGGCCTGGACGGGATCGAGCGCTTCCGCGAGCAGCCCTACGACGTGGTGCTGACCGACCTGGGCATGGCCGACGTGAGCGGCTGGGGCGTGGCGCAGGTGGTGCGGAAGGAAGGGGCGCCGTCGGTGGTGCTCGGCCTCGTCACCGGCTGGGGCGCGACCATCAGCGAGGAGATGGTCCAATCGCACGGCGTGAATTTCGTCGTCAGCAAGCCGTTCGATCTGGAGGAGCTGGTCTCCCGCGTGAACCGCGCCATGGCGGCGCGAAACGCTACTCCGAATCGAGCTTCTTGATCCAGCGGACGTCGCCCGACTTGAGGCGGCGTTCGCGGAAGCCCATCGCCTCCAGGAACCGCTCTCCGTCGTCGAGGCCCGGCGGCACTTCCGCCGCCAGCGCTCCCACGCCGTACTCGTCCGCCAGGAACCGCTCCACCAGCTCCAGAGCCGCCCGTCCGTAGCCGTGGCCCCGCTCCGCCTGCGACAGGACCAGCCCGCGCAGAATGGCGGGAATCTCCGACGTGCCCACCTCCACCTCGAGCGTTCCGATGAGCGCCTTCGTGTCGGTGCGGCGGACCCCGAAGTAGAAACGGTTCTCGTCCGAGATCGCCTCCTCGTAGAGCATCTCCACCGCGACCGGGTCGAAGTCCTTCGTCCCGAGGATGGCTTCGAAGTAGTCGGGTGCGTCGAGATAGACCTTCCAGATCGTGGGGAGGTGTTCGGGGCCGGGCACTTCCAAGTAGACCATGGGGCCGTCGAGTCGCGTGGTCGTGGAGCTCATCGCAGGAGTACCGCCTTTTGGACGCTGGTTCGGGATCCGAACCGCAGCTCGAAGAGGTAGATGCCGGCGGACGCCGGGCGGCCGTGATCGTCGCGGCCGTCCCATCGGATCGAGTGCGTCCCCGCCGGCCGCGAGTCGAATCGCATCGTCCGCACGAGCCTGCCGTCCGGACTGTAGATGCGTACCATGAAGGGTCCGTCGCGGTCCAGGGAGACGACGAGCCCCGCTTCGGGGCGGAACGGGTTGGGTCGGACGGGCGCGAGCGCGAACACGCGGGGCGCCCCGGGGGGCGCCAGGGCCGGCACGTCCACCCGGATGGGGCCCGCCACCACGTCCGGAGCTCCGTCCCGGACGACGTGCAGCGAATAGTCGTAGCTCGCGCCGGGAACCACGTTCACGTCCTCGGCCGAGCCCTCGCCGCTGAAGTTGGGAATCCGGATGATCGAGACGGGGTCGAGGCCGGCGATGGCGCGCCGCAAGTCGACGGTCGCGCTCGTGCCCTGCGAGAGAGCCCAGTCGAGGCGGACGCGCGGCGGGTTCGAGTTTTGTTCCGCGACCGCGGTGAAGCGATCCACGTCGACGCTGACCGGCGCGCAGGGGGCCGTCCCGTCGATCGTGACGTCGTCGATCCACCAGCCGGAGCCCCCGTTCGGCGGCACCGACACGAAGTGGAACGCGATCTGCACGATCCCCGAATAGCCGTCGAGGGGGAAGACGGCCTCCGTGAAGGTCGACCTCGTCCCGCTGTATCGGTCGCCCGTGTTGTATCCCCCGACGGGCGTGAGCGGCGTCCAGGTCGCGCCGGCGTCGGTGGAAATCTCCACCCAGAGTCCGTCGAAGACGAATTCGCAGTCGTACTTCTGCCAGAATCGGAGCGTGGCCGACGCGCTCGGAAGGAGAATGGGCGGACTGATGAGACGGGCGTCCTCGGACGGAGCGTACGACCCGACCGGCCCCACCGGTCCGAGCCGCCACGACCACGCGCCGAATCCGGTGTGGTTCGCCCCCAGTCCGGTCTCCCGGTGCCACTCGTTCACGCCGTCGCAGCCGATGGCCACGCCGTACCAGTGCGCCGACGTCCCCTCGAAGTTCTCGCAGATGCCGGTGTTGTCGCCGATCATCATCTGGAAGCTGTCGGCGAGGATCTGGCTGAAATCCCCGAGGAGCTGGAACGAAACCATGGCGCTTCCCGGGTCGGGCGCGAGATTCACGTCGGCGAAGACCACGGCCGCGGAATCGGTCTGGCCGGGCGCGAGAGGCGCGTAGTTGATGGCGTCGGAGTAGATCGTGAGGTAGGGCTCCAGCGACGCGACGTGTCCCACGAGGGGGCCCGTCGGCGTGGCGCCGACATTCGTGATCGGGAAGCGGAGCAGCACGGTCTCGCCGCTCTCCAGGAGTCCGTTGCCGTTGTTCGGCGTGCCGGTCGTGGGAGAGTCGTCGATCGCCGGCGTCTCGCGGCGGATCATGAGCCCCGTGACGAGGAGATCGGCGGTGATCGTTCCGCCCGATTCGGTGATGTTCCGGACGCCGACCTGCGTGGCCAGGTTTCCGCAATCGCGCACGCTGTTCGGGCAGGAAAGCCCGTCGAAGGCGGTCCGATCCCCCGCGCCCGGCCAGGGGTCGTAGGCGTCGCCGCGATTTCCCGTGACGTTCGGCGTTCCGCCGCACGTCGTCTGGGTGGCCGTCTGCCCCGACCCGAGGTCGAGGTTCTGTTCGCCCAGGAAGCCCGACGGAGTCCGCGAACCGCCCCCCTCCTCCACGTCGACCATCTTTCGCGCGGGATCGGACTGCCCGAGGACCCCCTCGTCGATGTGGTAGATGAGGAGGCCGTGCGAGGCTCCGTTTCCCGACTCGGTCGACGAGCGGACGAGCGCGGCGTCGAATCCGATCGGCTGGCGGTTCTCGATCAGGAAGTACTCCGAATCCTCCTGGCCGTTCGTCCAGAGCCGGAAGACCTGGTCGGAGGTCTCCACGGGGGCGATCGCGACGGCGAGAGAGTCCTGCGTGACCCACGTCGGCGTCACCCAGCCGAGGCGCGCGAGCGACCACGCGGAGAAGTGGCAGGGGGTCGTCCCGAGCGCCTGGCCGGGGAGATGGTTGTAGAGGCCGGAGCCCATGAGGTCCCACTCGCCGACTCCCTCGTTCGCGGTGGACGTGCCGGAGGTGTCGTAGAGATCGGGGAGGCCCAGCACGTGGCCGTACTCGTGGCAGAAGACGCCCACGGAAATGAGCTGCCCCGGCGTGGTGGCGAAGGCGAGCCCCGCCCATTCCTCGGGCTCCGTCGTGTAGGGATAGGCGGAGACCCCGTCGGGGGAAACGTAGGGGTTCGGAAGAGTCCACTTGTGGGACCAGATGTCGTTGAGATCGGCCGTCTCCTCGCCTCCGGGGCCCGCGTGCACGATGAAGAGCCCGTCGATCGTCCCGTCGTCGTCGCCGGAGTTCGGCACGCCGTCCGGCCCGTCGTTGTCGAATTGCGTGAGATTCAAGTCGGCGTCGGCCATGAGAATCGCGTCGGCCGCCAGCTGCTGCGCGTTGAAGGGCGGGCCGCCGAAGCCGCCGGCGCTCGAGGCGTACTCCGCGTACGTCCGGGGCGCCGTGTACCACCGCGTCACGACGCCCGAGATGTCGAACGCGCCTCGCGAAACCTCGCGGTAGTAGTCGCGCATGCTGCCCGTCGGCAGCGTCCCGACGCTGAAGAGGAGACTGTCGTAATCTTCCGGCGTGTGATTCAGCGTGTCGGCGGGATGGTCCGAGAACTGGACGAGGATGACGAGGGCCTTGAAGTGGGCCGAGCCGGTCAGACGGGTCTGGGAGGCCTGGTCGACGCCGAGCGGCTTCGTGGCGGCGAGGGCGGCTCGGAGCCGCGATGCGGCCAGCGGTCCGCGCCGCGCGGCGATCTCGCTCCAGCTCTGAACGGGGGGCGCGGCGTGAGCGCAGGTCGTCCCCGCGAGGAACAGGACTCCCAGGACAACCCCGAGCAGGCGCAAGACGCGACTCCCTCCAGCCGTGAAAACGTTCGGCCGCTGGGAGTTATGGAGCCTGTGCCCGGGCGCGCCCGAATCCGGTCCGCTCCTGCTTTCCCCAACCGCCGCGTCCCAAAATCATATCCAGGACGGCCCCCAGGCGGAAGAAAAGAGTGAGGATCCGGTAGGAGAAATTCTCGATGACGCCGATGGCGATCATCAGGGAGAAATCGCCCCACGAACGGTAGAGGCCGAACGACAGCTCCTCGAGGAGCACCGCCGAGACGGAGAGGAACGCTCCCGAGGTGACGGAGAGGAAGAGGAAGGCCCAGAACCAGACGGGGGAGAGGAATCCGAGGAAATAGGCGATCGGAATCAGGATGTATCCCACCAGCTCCACGATCGGTCCGAGGAACTCGAAGAAGATGTAGTAGGGCATGCCGACCCATCGGAGCGAGCCCGAGTTCCGCCGCCAGAGGATGCTCTTGTGGAGCCAGAGCGATTGGATGAGTCCGCGATGCCATCGGTTCCTCTGGCGCGCGAGGGTGCCGAGATTCTCCGGCACCTCGGTCCAGCAGATCGGGTCGGGAAGGAAGACGACGGAGTAGGGCCGCCGCTGCGCGCGCATGTGGTCGTGGAGCCGCACCACCAGCTCCATGTCCTCCGTGACGATGTCGGACCGGTAGCCGCCGACCTCGATGACCGCGTCCTTCCGGAAGAGGCTGAAGACGCCCGAGAGGAGGAGGAGGTTGTTCATCGCGGAGAGGCCGAGGCGGCTCGCCACGAACGCGCGCAGGTATTCCACCACCTGGAAGGCGGCCAGGATCTTCTGCGGCAGCCTCGGCTCCACCACGCGTCCCCGCTCCACGTGGCAGCCGTTCGCGACTCGGACCTGCCCGCCGACCGCGATGACGCGCTCCGGATCCTCCAGGAAGGGGCGCACGACCCGGAGGAGCGCGTTCTCCTGGAAGATCGAGTCGGCGTCGATGGAGCAGAAGAGGGGATAGCGCGACACGTTGATGGCGCAGTTCAGGGCGGCGCTCTTCCCCGCGTGCTCCTTGTCGATGACCGTCAGCTTCGGATAGGCCGCCGATTTGTAGATGCCGCGCACCTCGCCCCGGTAGGGGAGGCTCCTCCGCACCACGACGTCCCGCCGCTCCAGCCGGAATTCCCGGATCAACGAATCCAGCGTCACGTCGGTCGAGCCGTCGTTGACGACGATCACCTCGTGCTGCGGGTAGTCGAGGGAGAGGACGGAGTGGACCGCCGTGGCCGCCATGGTCGACTCGTTGTACGCGGGCATGATGACGCTGATCGGAAAGGTGAAGTGCGATTTGGCCAGCGCCTCGTAGTCGGCGTAGTAGTTCTGCGCCAGCCTCCGGCGCATGTCGAAATAGGAGAGAACGAGGAGCGTGAAGAGAACGAGCTGGAGCGCGCTGAAGTAGATCAGGATGACGAGACTGATCGTGTCGATCGAGGCGAGGAGCCAGGCCGGGACGGCGATCGGCGTCATGGGCGCGCCCCCGAGCCCGCGAGACCGGCGGAGCCGCCGGCCCCGTCGGCCCCGGCGGGAAGCGGCACGCCGAGCGTCATGAGCGCCTCCACGGCGCAATCCCGCGCGAACCGGTCGTCGCTCTGGAGCGATTTCAGGAGCACCGGCGTCGCCGGCTCGCCCAGGAGAACGAGGGCGTCGAGCGCGTTCTTCCGCACCCACCACGAGCGGTCCCGGAGCGATTCGCCGAGGGCCGCGGCGTACGTGGGATCGCCCAGCCTCCCGAGCGCCTCGGCGGCGTGCGCGCGCGCGTACCAGGCGCCGTCACGGAGAATCGGCTCGATGAGCGACGCCGTGGCGCGCTCGCCGATCCGCCCGAGCGCCCAGGTGGCCGCGGAGCGGACTTCCGGATCGGCGTCGAGGAGGGCGTCGCCGAGCGAGCGGATCGCGCGCGTGTCGCGGATCTCGCCGAGGACGCGCGCCGCCCAGAAGCGGGCCTTCGGCGAGCCCTCCCGGAGCGTCCGGATGAGGAGCGGCGCGGTGCGCGGACCCATCTCGATGCAGATGGCGGCGATGCGCGAGGAGACGGCCTGATCGTGCTTGCCGAGGAGCGAGATGAGCGCCTCCTCGGCGGCCTGGAGCTTCATGCGGCCCAGGGATCGGGCGGCCACGTTTCGAACGTCGGCGTCGCGATCCTCCAGCGCATGGAGGAGCGCCGGGACCGAGGCCGGCACCTTGAGGTCGCCCAGGATCCGGAGCGCGCGGGCGCGAATCCATTTCGTGCCTCGCTTCGCGTCGCGCAGATAGCGCGCCACGACGCCTTGGTCCTCGAGCATGCGCACGACGTCGAGCCGAAGCGTGAGATCGAGCTGGGCCACCTCCTCGGAGGCCAGCTCGGCCCACGGACCCGAGACCGCGTCCGCGATGACCCGATGGGCGACGTGCGCCTCGCGCGGATCGGTGAGGAGCAGGAACGCCTGGCGGAGGCGATCCATCGTCGCCTGGCGCGTGCTCGCCTCGCGGAGCGAGAGGATCTTGTTCACGATGGCCGCGCCGGTCGTGAGAAGCACCACCCCGAGAAGGATGCCGAGTGTCAGGATGAGTACGTTGTACTCGATCATCGCTCCGACTCCGCCGTCACCATCGAACGCCCGCCGAGACGCCGACGTACCAGGTCTTGTAGTCGTTGTTGTCGACCGAGTAGGAACCTTCGATGCCGAGCGGGAAGCGCCCTCCGGCGATGCCGTTCAGCCAGCCGCTGAGCGCGTTCGCGTCGATGTCCGCGAAGTTGGACGACGAGAGATGCGAGAATTCGTATCGGGCGCCGTACTCCACGTCGCCGGCGATCGCGTAGCCGCTGACCGTGACGCCCGCCGCGTGGCGCGTGCTCGCCAGGGGCGTGAAGTAGGACGGGGAGCGCCGGTCCCAATCGCCGAACCGGAGCCCGTAATCGAGCCGCACGTCGGGACGCCCCACGCGGACGCGGTAGGCGACCGTGCCGCCGGCCAGCCAGCGGCGGTTGTCGTCGGAGGTCTCGCCCTTCGTGCCGAGGAGGGACGCGCTGCCGCGCGCGTTCCACTGCCAGCCGAGCGTTCCCTCGAGATCGGTGAGATGGCCCGGCAGGAAGCGGTTGGCGCCCGCGGAGGCCTGCCACCCCTTGATGGCGAGGAACGTGCGCCGCGCCACGAGGCCCGGCGTGAAGCGCCCCGCGTACCCCCAGACGCGCGCGTTCCATCCCGTGAAGACGTCGTCGTCGGTGAGGGGGTAGAGGACCTTCCCGCTCCGAGGGTCGAAATTCCGCCACTCGCCGCCGACGGCCGCCTGGACGGGATAGCCGCGCAGGAAGGTGGCGTCGAGCCGAAGGCTGTAGTTCTCCAGATCGTAGTTGAGCGTCGTGTCGTTCGGGGCGGCGCGCGTGTTCCGCTCGAAGAGCTGCGTTCGGGCCACGCGATAGACGAGACCGACCGAGCGTCCCGCCGTGGCCCGGATCGCCGCGTAGGGACCCGTCTCCTCGATCTTGAAATCGGGCGCGTCGTTCGCCCGCTGCCACTCGTGCGACGAGATCCAGCCGATCGTGCCGACGGGGGCCAGCGCTCGGTCGATGGCGCCGCGCTCTTCCTTCAGCGCCGAGGCGTCGGCGCCGAGCAGCGCGGCCCTCGACGCGCGGACGTCGGCGGCCGTGGCCGCCCCGCGCCACCGGGCGACCGTCGCCTCGCCGAGATAGGCGTCGCCGTACGTGGGGGCGATCCGCTGGAGGCGACGGTACTCCATGGCGGCCCCGGGGAGATCGCCCGCCCACGAGCGGGCGCGCGCGAGACCGATCCTCGCCTCGAGATTCGTGGAGTCGCCCGCGGCGGCGCGGCCGAACTCGCGGATCGATTCGTCGTACCGCCCCGACCAGGCGAGCACGCGCGCGTAGCCGGTGCGATCGAAGACGTCGTCGGGATGGGCCGCGAGAAGCTCGCGATAGGTGGCGATCGACTCGTCGTACTTCCGGTCCCACGCGAGGACGCGCGCGAGAAGCGACCACGCGGTGAGGTCCCCGGGGCGCGCCGCGAGCGCGAGACGGAGCGCGTCGGCGGCCAGGTCGAAGCGCTTCTCGTCGGCGTGGAGACGCGCCGCGCGAACGAGCGAATCGGCGGGCGCGGGCGCGTCGGTGGGCGCCGCCGCGGGCGTCGCGCGCGCGGTGGAGTCGGCGGGCGCGTCCGCCTCGGGCCACGGTTCGGCCGCGAAGACGAGCTTGGCGACGAGGAGCAGAAAGACGCAGATGAAGAGGACGATGGCGCGCGTGCGCCCCGGGGCGAGATTGTGTCTGGCGCGTCGGCTACGGGCCCGCACCCACGTTCGACGGCTCTTTCGATTCACGGGCTTCCATTCCCTCGAAGGCTTCCCGGACGAACCGGGCCGAACTCTTGACTCGTTCGATAGTTATCGGCATTTCCCAGCCGTTCCACACCGCCACTTCCCCGTCGGGAGTCGTCACGCTAACGTTTTGTCCACGAACCGTTTGCGAGGTTCCTGGTGGGCCGAGGAAGGAGACCTCCCGCGGGGAGGCGCGCCGCGCCCCCGCGGCCGTGGGGCCGAGCGAATCGGCCCGCGCCCCGGGGGCGGTCGAGGCCCACGCGAGGAGCGCGATGCCGGGCGTGCGCGTCGTCTCGATCTCGCTCGTGCCGTCGCGATCGTCGATCACCGCGTGGCTCGACGGATCTCCCACGCCGAGGAGTCCCCACGGAATCGCGATCTCGATCGTGCGGCGCGCTTCGTCGAGCCGCCATTCGGCGCCGTACGCGAGACGCCCCGCGTTCAGGTAGTGCGCCGGAAAGAGCCGGCCGTCTCGCGCCACGCGCTCGCGATTCGTCTCCACGACGAGCGGGTTGTAGAGGCCGTCGTCGTTCGCCACGGGCCGATAGGGCGCGCGAAGGAAGCCGTAGTCGTCGCCGTTCCGGACGCGCGCGAACTCCGAGTAGCGCGTGCGGGAGTCGGCGAAGAGGGAGGCCCGGCGCGACCGGTCGTCCCGGGAGCCGAGCGCGGGCTCCAGGAGGAGCACGAACTCGGCGCCGCGCGACCACGTCGCGTCGAGCGGCGCCGGGAGCCGGCGATCGCCGCGGGCGGCGTCGAGGACGTCGAAGGCGACGCCGACCGACCGGATCCCCCGCTCGGCGGCGCGCGGGGCGAGATCGACTCTCAGGTAGAAGCGCTCCTGATCGGACGTCGCGTAGAGGGCGCGCAGGAGCGCCCCGCCGCGCGCCGCGCTCGCGGAGTCGGCGACGGCGTAGGGCGCCACACCGCGCCAGTCGCCGAAGTCGCCGTCGATCCGGACCGCCGGAGGAGGATCGAAGGCGAGGAGGCCGTAGCACTCCTCGGGATCGAGGACGTTGTGCCAGAGAGGATCGCGGTCGCGGGGCTGCTCCACGCGCTGCACCATCCAGTTCACCTTGAACCACTCGTCGAAGAGCGCGAAAAGGAGCGACCCCGACGCGTCCGAGCCGGCGATGTCCTCGAGGAGCCTCACGTCGAAGAGCCCCTGCTCGCGTTCCGATTCCCCCCCGTGGTTGATTCCCTGGGGCTGAAGGTGCGCGATGCCGCGGCTCGTCGGCACGCCGTACTCGCCGATCAGGAGCGGCACGCCGCGCGTGTGCGATTTCAGATCGGCGAGATAGCCGGCGTAGCTGCAGGCGCCGTGCTTGTCGCGGAACGCGGCGTATCCGGGATCGAGGTTCATGAAGTCGGGGTAGTAGGGATAGGCGTGATAGTTCGCGAAGTAGCCGAGGAACCCCGTGCTGTCGCCGATCGCGAGCCGCGGCCGGACGCGAAGCGGATCGACGCTGTAGGCGTCCTCGTCGTGCTCGGCCTCGGCCCCGCCGCGCTCCGTCTCGGTCGGGTGGCGCATCGGGTCGAGCGTCGGCCAGTTCACGAACGAGACGGCGCGGGCCAGGCCGTAGTTCCGCTTCTCGTAGCGCGCGGCCACGTCGCAGACGCGGCCGAGCCAGCACTCCATGGCGGTCCCGCTCTCCACGGAGAAGATCTCGCCGTTGTAGCTCGTGGTGTCGGGATTCAGCCGCTCGGTCTCCCGAACCGCGAAGGGCTCCCACTCGCGGCCCAGGATCCACCCCGCGAGCCAGGGCGAGACGTCGGATTCGTAGCGGCCCGACGCGTGGCCCGGGCGCGGCTTCACGGCCGCGTTTCCGTGAACGGCGTCGATCGCCATCCGGATCTCGCGCTCGAAGCCGCGGCGATAGGAGGGGGTCCAGAAGTCGTTCGTCTCGGGAAGCTCCGTCCAGACTTCCTGGAAGAGCCAGATCGGGCGCTCGGGGTTCGCGAGATTCTCCTCGCGGAGCGCGCGGTAGAAGTCGGGAGGGTGGAGCGCGTAGACGCGAATGGCGTTCGCGTGGAGATCGCGGGCGAAGCGGAACCAGCGGCGGTAGTCCTCGATCCCGATGGCGAATTCGCCGGGGAAGTGGCCGGGAGGGCCCGCGCCGAGGTTCACGCCCCGGAAGAAGACCGGCCTCGCCTTGCCGTCGCGGACGATCTCGAATCGATCGCCCCTCGCGAGAACGTGGGGCAGGGGGGGCGGGGGCGACGAAGGCGGCGTGAGCTCGCGGGGCGCGGCGGCCCGGGGAGATCCGAGCGCGGACCAGAGCGTGGTGTCGGGTCCGGGGGCGGACGCGGCGCCGCCTCGCGGCGGCGAAGCGAGGATCGCGGCGAGGAGGCCCGCCGCGGAGAGGGCCGTCGCGACGAAATGGAACCTGCCGATCATGGGCGATTCATCGGCTCCGGAGTCCGACAACTGGAGGCGCGGGTGCCGCCGGAGCGGCGCCGGCGGGACGCTAGGGGAAGATGGCGCGGAGCGCGGCTTCGTGATTCTCGAACGAATCGAGGAGCACGTCGGGCGAACACTCGGCCAGCTCCTGACGCGTGACCTGACCCGTCGCCACCACGACGGCCCGCGCGCCGATGGCCCGCGCGCACGAGATGTCCTTGGGCGTGTCGCCGATGACGGTCGTCTCGGCCCCCGAGAACGAATGCCCCATCAAGGCCCGCGCCTTCTCGAGGGCGATGGCCGCCAGCACGGAGCGGTCCGCGTGATCGTCTCCGAAGGCCCCGAACCGGAAATAGGGTTCCAGATTCCAGCGGCGGAGCTTCAGCTGGGCGCCTCGCAGGACGTTCCCGGTCAGGAGGCCGACCAGGACGTCGTCCAGCTTGTTCAGCCGCTCCAGGAGCTCCCGCACGCCGGGGAAGAGCCGGGCGCCGTCGTAGTTCGGCATCTCCATTTCGAGGTGCTCCACGTAGCGGCGGAGACATTCGTCGCGCCGCTGGTGGATGACCTCCTCGGCCACGCCCGCGAGGCGCATGATCTCGGTCACGCATTCCGGGTCGGTCATCCCCGCGAAGCGGAACGTCCCCACCGGTCCGGCGGTCGCGTAGGTCTCCCGAAGGGCGCGCGCGAACGCGATCTTCGGGGCGACGCCCTCCCGAAGAAGCGTGCCGTCGATGTCGAAGAGAACGAGACGCATGGTGGGGTGGACTCGAGGGTGGTGCTAGTTCGACTCGATGTGAAGCACGCCCTGCTCGCGGGAGAGCACGAGCGGGTCGCTCTTCACCTCGAATCCGCGCCGGCCGACTTCGGCGGAGAAACGAAGGCACTTCACCACGACGCGGCCCCCGGCGTCCTTGCCGATGTCGGCCACGGAATAGGCGAGTCCGTCCTTCCGTCCGGCGGTCCAGTCGCGAAGGTGCTTTTCCGCCTTGCCGAGCTCTTCGGACACGCCGAGCGATTTGGCTTCGTCGAGCACGCCGTCGCTGCTCCAGCTCATCGCCGCGCTCGTCCGGCGGGAGACGCAGGCCCAATCCCCGTTCGCTTCGGAGAAGTCGAGCGACTCGTCGCGGCTCTCCACGACCTCTCCCTCCTCGTTGGCGAAGAGGAGGTAGACCGGAATCCGGAAGTGGCCGGCGCGCTCCGATTCGATCGCCTCGGGCATGAAGTCGAACGCGATGAGGCGGGATCCCGCCGGCCCGTAGAGCTCTTCCGCCGTGGCCTCCTTGGGGGCCATCGCCTGGAGCTTCACGGCGCGATCCACCGACCGGGCCAGGCTTCCATCCTGCCGCTTCGCCAGAAAGCGTTCGACGGCCTGCACGCGGAAGTCGTCGGGAGCGGGCGGTGGCGGAGGGGAGACGTCGCCGAGAACGATTTCGGTCGGGGCGCCGGCGGAGTCGGAACCGGGATCGGTTTCGGCGAAGGCCGGCAGGGCGGCGACGAGGAGAACGAACGCGAGGAATGCGGGCCGCATAGGCGACAAGTGTAGCACCCACGCGGGGGCGGTCAAGGGGCGTCCAGGAGCGAGGCGAAGACCGCCAGGTAGTCCCGCACCTCGCGCGTGTGGAGGAAGTTGTCGCGCACGTGAGCCCGCCCTTCGGCGCCCAGCTCCTGGCGCAGAACCGGATTGTCGAGGAGGCGGATCGTCTGGAACGCCGTCCCCTCGATCGAGCGGACGAGGAGCCCGGTCTGCTCGTGCAATACCTGCAACGGAATGCCGCCGACCGCGCTCGCCACCACCGCCCGGCGCTTCCAGAGCGCCTCCGAAACGGTGAGAGCGAAACCCTCGCGGAGCGACTTCTGGATCACCACGGCCGACGCCCGCTGGATCGCGTTGATCTCCCGGTCCGACATCGGAGGGAGCTCGAGGATCGTGACGTCCTTCATGGAGGCCGCGCGCTCGCGGACCTCCGCCAGGACCTCCTCGCCCTCGGGATCGTCGCTCGCGCCGCCTCCGGCGAGGAGAAGCTGCGCCGGGCGCCGCTTTCGGACGAGCGCGAACGCCTCGATGACCCCGAGCGGGTCCTTGATCCGGTCGAAGCGGGAGACCTGCGTCACGAGCGGAGGGCGCGTGGAGAGCCCGAAGCAGGCGAGCACCTCCTCGGCCTCCTCGAGCCGCATGTCGCGGTTCTTCTCGGAGAAGGGATCGATGGAGGGGGGCACGAGGTAGACCGGATTCGGCAGCGGCGGCACGAACTCGATCGCCGAGAAGATCGCGGCGTCGTAGGCCGCGACCCACGGGGCGAGAAAATCCCAGTGATCGGGCGCGCGGCGGGAGAGATCGATGTGGCACCGCCACACCCATTGCTGCCCGGGGCGGCGGCAGTGGTCGATGAGAGCGGCGGGCTGGGGATCGTGGATGAGGACGATGTCGTCGTCGAGCGCGAGCCGCCGCGCCTCCAGCCGATTCTGCTCGCGATAGACGTCGCGGTCCTCGGCCGTGAGCGGCGTTCCGTGCCCGTGGAGCGAGTTGTGCATCTTCTTCGTCACGTTGAAGAAGCGGAGGTCGCCTTCCATCACCTCCCACCGGGTCGGCACGCCGAGCTCGTTCAGGATCACGACGACCCGGTGAAGGATCTCCGCCACGCCGCCGCCCGACTTCGTCGTGTTCACCATGACGACGCTCCGCCCGCCCAGCCGATGCGCGAGCGCCTCGAGGGTGCGCAGGGCGTCGGCGCCGACCACCCGGCTGTAGCGATCGAGGAGGCTCGGCGTGGAGGGGCCGGCCCCGAGCGAATCGCCCGACCGGACGGCGTCGTCGACTCCGCTCATGGACGCCCCCCTTCCGAGCTCTCCGGCGGCTCCGGCTCCGGCTCGCCGCCTTCGCTCGCTTCAGGCGTGCCGCGAAGCCGGCCGGCCAGACGCGCGATGGCGGCGTGCGCCTCCGCCCGCCGCAGCTCCTCGGAGGCATCGAGCCGCCGCACGAGGCGCTCGGGGATGAGTCTCCGCCGCCATCGCGCTCCGAGTTCGCGGTGAAGACGGGCGAGCGGCAGTCCCGCCGCCGCGAGTTCCCGCGCGTGCCGCGCGAGCGTGGCCGCGCCGCGGGCCTCGAGCCAGGGAATGAGCGCGGCCGGTTCCGGCCCCAGCACCGAGGCCTCCACCAGGTGATAGAAGACGGACGCTTGATCGAGGAGGGGCCAGTGGGTCGAGATGTCCCGCGGATCGCTCAGCCGCGCCGACAAGGGCGCCGTGACGCTCCGCGCCCGGACGAAGCGGAAGGCCGTCTCCTCCGGGGATTCGTGCCGCCTCCGGCGTTCCGGCACGCGCTCCAGCGCGGCGAGAAGCGACGCGCGCACCTCCTCCAGCGGAGCCAGCGAAGGCGCCCCCGCGAAGGCGAGCTGCTCCGCCGCCGCGGGGTCCTGCAGCGCCGTCCTCGCCCAGCGTGCGAAGTCGTTCGCGGGGAGGTCGCGCGCGTTGGCGAAGCGAATGGGAAGGCGCGTGACGTGATGGAAGAGCACGTCGTGCCCCGCCTCCGCGATCGCCTCCCGCAGCGCCTCGAGGCTCGCGGCCGAAGCCCCCGTCGGGGACTCCAGATGCGAGACGGAGAGAAGCGAAAAGGAAGAATCCGCTGTCGTCACGGACGGTCGGTTCCGGCGTCCGTCTCCGTCGCACGGAGATACTCGACGATCAGATCCCGGGCCAGCTCGCGGCAACCGAGCCCGAACGCGAGCGCGAGGGCGAGGCCCACGGCGCCGGCCGCGGTGACGCCGATCGCGATGACGAGCTGCGCGGCGAGGCCGAGCTGCTCCAGTGCGAGGAGAAGGACGATCCCGACCAGGATGTAGAGGAAGACCTGATACCGGATCTTGCCCGAACGGGACGTCGACACGGGAAAGAGCGTGTTCAGGAGACGCGCGGCGGCGAGCGCGATCGGAGTGCCGGCGATCATGACCAGGATCGACGTGAGCACGCGCGGCACGACGTCCTGGAGCCGCGCCGTGATGGAAGGCGCCAGGTCGAGCCCCATGACCCGCAGGGCGAAGACGCACGCGGCGAGAAGGACGCTCCAGAACGTGACGTAGCTCGCGATGCGGCTCGGAAGGGCGAACGTCCGCGCGCGCTCCCTCGCCTGGAGCTTGGCGACGGGGGCGTCGATGCCGAGGAGCACGAGGAGCCCCTGAACGCCTCGGCTGAGGCCGAGGGCGAGGAGCCATCCGACGAAGACGACCGCGGCGGCGATGAGAAAGAGAACGAGCGCGCCGATGAGTCCGACGAGCGTGAGCTGGAGCTGCTCCACGAAGTGAGGGGGAAGCAGCGACGCGAAATCCCAGTTCGGCGACATGGCATTACCTCCGTGGATGGGACGCGGAATCGGCCCTGAGTCGAACGACGGCGCTCAGCACCCGGGCGACGTCGCCGGGTCCGCCGACGCGAAACGGGGCGGCCGTCGCCCCCGCGCCGACGCGGATCGGAAAGTCGTCCGGTCCGAGGGCGCGGAACGCGCGCTCGTCGGACGGGCTGTCGCCGAAGTAGAGCGTCACGTCGGGACGATGGGCTCGGATGATCTCCAGAAGCGCGGTCCCCTTGTCGAAACCGGCCGGGACGAAATCGACCACGCGGCGGCCGATCTGGGGGCGAAACCCGAGACGGCGCGCGTCTCGGGCGAGACGATGGACGACGCGGTCGAGCGCGGGGCGATGCACCGGAGGAACCGCGCGGCCGTGAATCGCGACCGTGAGCCGCTTCCGCTCGACCCAGGCCCCCGCGATCGGCTCCACGCCGCTCTCCGCGAGGATCGCGAGGGCGTCGGCGGCTCGATGAAGCGTCCGGCGCCGCTCGGCGGGCGGCGCGAAGGGACCCTCCAGCCCGTACTGGCCGACGCGCTGCACGCCGGCGATCGGAACGAGCCGCCGAATGGCGGACGCCGGCCGCGCGCTCACGATCGCGATGCGCGTGCGTCTCCTCCGCGCGCCCTTCGCGAGGAGGGGAAGGATGCGGGGAAGGACGCGCGCCCTCTCGGGCCGCCCGACGATCGGCGCGAGCGTTCCGTCGAGGTCGAGGGCGACGAGGATCGCCGCCCGGGAGCGGAGCGTGTCGTGGAGCCGTTCCCAGACGCGATGGGCGAAGAGAGATCGGGACATGCGGGGGTCATTGCCTCCGGGGCGGGGACGATCCGTTCGGCGCGAGGTGGAGCCGCTTCACGTCGCGGAAGATCTTCGCGCCCCAGTCGTAGATGTTCCTCGCGGCCACCACCTCGCGGAGCGAGCGCATCCGCTCCGTTCGTTCCTGAGGCGGCATCGCGAGGGCCCTGGCGATCGCGATCGCCGAGGCCTCCACGTCGTAGGGGCTCACCTGGATCGCGTGCTCCAGCTCTCGGGCGGCACCCGTGAAGGGGCTGAGGATGAGGACGCCGTCCTGATGAACGCGCGCCGCGACGTACTCCTTCGCGACGAGGTTCATCCCGTCGTGAAGCGACGTCACGGCGAGAACGTCGGCCAGAACGTAGTAGGGAATCAGCTCGCGGAAGTCGAGGTTTCGCGTGACGAGGTGGACGACCGGCGAGCCGGGGCGGCCGAAGCGTTCGTTGAGCCGCGCCGCCATCGCCTCGACGCTCGCGCCGAGAGCCTGATACTCGGGAAGGTCGACGCGGGAGGGCACGCCGATCTGGATGAATCGGGTCCGGCCCGCCTCCTCGGGGTGCTGCTCGAGGAACCGCTCGTAGGACGCCATCCGCTCGGGAATCCCCTTCGTGTAATCGAGCCGGTCGACCCCGAGCACGACGCGCGCGTCGCCCAGCCCGAGCGACTGGCGAAGCCCCTCGGCCGCGCGAATCGCCCACGGCTCGCTCGCCGCGAGGGAGATCTCGGCCGCGTCGGGCGCGATCGGATAGGCGCGGACGTAGGTGCGGTGGCCCCGTCGCAGGATCGCCTGGCGCTCCCGGTCGACGCGCGCCTCCATCATGAGCGCGACCGAGTCGATGAAGTTCAGGCCGTGGTAGTGAATGTGGAATCCGAGGATGTCGCAGGCCAGGAGTCCGTCGATCAGCTTCGGGCCCCACGGGAGGATGCGGAAGACCTCCGAGTTGGGCCACGGGATGTGCCAGAAGAGAACGATGGTGAGATCGGGCCGGCGCGCCCGGAGCGTGGCGGCGCAGAGCGCCAGATGGAAGTCCTGGAGCAGCACGATGGCCGGGCCGTCTCCCGCGGCGTCGAGGATCGCCGAGGCGAACTGCTCGTTCACCTCCTGGTACGCCCGCCACTGGCTCGCGACGAACTGGGGGCGGACGTAGACGATGTGGCAGAGGGGCCAGAGGCAGCCGTTCGTGAACCGGCGGAATTCGGCCTCGCGCTCGCCGGGCTCGATCCAGATGCGCTGGAGGGTGTAGCGCCCCTCGCCGGGAGGGACCGCCACGCGGCCGCGCTCGTCGACGACGTCGCGATCGGCGTCGCCCGTCGCCTGGGCCACCCACGTGGCGCCGGTGGCTCGCGCGACGGAGTCGAGCGCGGAGGCGAGGCCTCCGGGGCTTCGGACGACGCGGATACCGTCTTCGGCGTGGGAGTGCTGATAGGGCTCGCGGCAGGAGGCGATGACGACGCGCGCGCCGCCGCAATGCTCGCGGGCGCTGGCGGCCAGATCGGCGGAGGTGGTCTGGGACCCGAGTTCGCCCTTCAAGACCTGCCGGGTCGCGGCCCGGCCGAGGGCCCGGGTGATGCGATCGGCGATCGGTATCGTTTTTTGCGCCATGAAAACACTCCGAGCGCCCCCGCCACGTTCACGGTGACGCTCCTCGACGACCCCCTAATGCGAAATTATAACCGGAAGGAGCCGGGGAAGGCACCCCAAACCCCCCGGAGCCGAGCGCGGGCGCGTGGTGAGCGCCCGGCTCGCTCCAGGCCCGGCCTTACCCCCTACGGCCGGACGATCAACTTGCCGGGCTGGCGCCCCCCGGCGGCGGCGGACGGCGGCTCGGCGAGGCGCGGATTGTTCGTTCGCGCCTGCGCTTCTTCCTTGGTGATCTTTCCCGACGCGAGAAGCTCCATGATCGACTGGTCGAGCGTCTGCATCCCGTGCTGCGTGCCCACCTGCATGACGCTCGCGATCTGCGTGGTCTTCCCCTCGCGGATGAGATTCCGGAGGGCGGGAACGCCGACCAGGATCTCGAGCGCCGCCACGCGGCCCTTGCCGTCGGCGGTGGGAAGGAGCGTCTGGGCGATGACACCCTCGAGCGATTCGCTCAGCATGGTCCGGATCTGCGACTGGCGGTCGGCGGGGAAGATGTCGATCACGCGATCGACCGTCTTGGCCGCCGAATTCGTGTGGAGCGTCCCGAAGACGAGGTGCCCCGTCTCGGCCGCCGTGACGGCGAGCGCGGTCGTCTCGAGGTCGCGGAGCTCCCCGACCAGAAGAACGTCCGGATCCTCCCGGAGCGCGCTCCGAAGCGCCGCCGCGAAGCTCTCGGTGTGGGCGCCCACCTCGCGCTGGTGAACCAGGCACTTCTTGCTCTCGTGGACGAACTCGATCGGGTCCTCGATCGTGATGATGTGGCCCTGGCGGTTCTCGTTCACGTAGTCGAGCATGGCCGCGAGCGTCGTCGACTTCCCGCTCCCGGTGGGGCCGGTGACGAGCACGAGGCCGCGCTCCCGCAGGGCGAGCTCGCGGAGGATCGGCGGCGCGTTCAGCTCCTCGAGCGTCGGAATCCGGGAGACGATGACGCGGTAGACCGCCGAGACGCCGTTTCGCTGGCGGAAGACGTTCGCGCGGAACCGGGCGAGGCCCGGGACCTGGAACGCGAAGTCGATCTCGGCGCCCGCCTCGAAGCTGCGGCGCTGCTCCTCCGTCATGACCGAATAGACCAGGTCGCGCGACTGCTCCTCGTGGAGCGGCGCCGACTGCGAGCGGACCATTCGGCCGCGCAGGCGCACCATCGGCGGCTGGCCCGTGGAGAGATGGAGGTCCGAGCCCCCGGCCTCGAGGGTCGCCTTGAGCAGCGTCGTCAGATCCAGCGTCATCGGGCCTTACCTCCGCGCGCCAGCGCATCTCGATCTTCATCCGAAAGGAGGGTGACTTCGAGGCAGCCGGCCCGCCCGTCGGCGTCGTCGTGCGACGTCCAGGCTTCGGCCCCCTCGTGACGGCAGCTGGGGAGAGAAACGAGCGCGAACGGGCGGTCGCGAAGCACCGCCCTGCCGGCGGGGCGCGACGCGAGGTAGGCGAGGAGCGCCTTCGCGTCGAGCCAGTCGGTGCGCGCGAAGACGAGCCGTCCGACCGTGGCCCCGGAGAGGACGTCGGCGATCGACTCGCCGCAGAGCGTTCCGTCGAGCACGACCACGTCGGCCCCCAGGCCGAGCGCGAGCGAGTCCCAGCGCTCGCCGCTCGTGGCCCGGGGCTCCCTCTGGACGCACGATCCCGAGGGCGACGTGTAGACGCGGACCGAGTCGCGCGGGTAGGGCGCGGCCGATCCGTCGTCCAGAACCAGAATGCGCCGCTCGGGCCGCGCGGCGAGCGCGGCGAGCGCGGCGAGAACCATGGAGCCTCCCGAGCGCGGCGGCCCGGTGACGAGCACGATGCCCTCGGGGCCGTCGACGAATTCCCGGATCTCGGCCTCGCCGATGGGCGAGAGGCCGAGCGCGGAGAGTTCGGGCGCCTCGTGCGGAAGCGGGCTCAGTCGAATCACGGTGGCCACCCCGCCGATGGTCCGCGCGTGGAAGACGTCGAGCGCGATCCGGCCGCCGTCGAGATCGACCGTCGTGCGTCCGCGCGCGGTCGTGGCGTCGCCGTGATCGAGATCGGGGATGCCGAGCGAGTGGAGCCGGGTCCGGAGGTAGAGCGCCGTCTCCGGCAGCTCGTTCGACTGCGTCTCGAGCCCGTGCTCCGTGCGATACGAGACCGTCAGCGAGGAGGGGGTCGGAATGAAGTGGATCTCCGACGCCTTCTTCTCCCGGGCCGTGTGGAGGTGGAAGAGGAGGAAGTTCCGTCCGCCGCGGTCCCAGACGATGTCGCTGGCCGGCGGCTCGTCGCCGGTGGTCAGCACGGCCACGCGCGCCTCGGCCGGCGTCGGCCGCGACGGGCCGAGCACGGTGTCGAGGGCGCGGCGGATCGAGGCCGGACCGCCGATGACGAACGAGACGGCGCCGTCGGAGGCTTCCTGGAGCGCGGCGACCGCTTCGTGATCGGAGGGATCGGCGCAGGCGACCGTCACGCCCTCCGGCGAACGGAAGAGCGGAACGGCCTGCGTGCGCCGGAGGAGCGATTCGGGGAAGCGGCGGACCAGCTCCTGATCGATGGCCTCGGGCTGCACGTCGGCGAACGGAACGCCGAGCTGCTTCGAGAGAGCCCAGATGATGCTCTCCTCGGTGGTGAAGCCGAGCTCGACCAGCGTCTCGCCGATCATGCGGCCGGTCTCCGTCTGGCGGGAGACGGCCCGCTCGATCTGCTCGGACGTGACGAGGCCGCAGTCGAGCAGGATGGACGTCATGCGGCGCGTCGGACGGGGAGTCGAGCTCACGATCTGCCTCCGGTTCGAGAAATGGACGGACGATGGCCTGGCGATGCAAATCGCAATGGGCGTGCCACCCCGGCGGGCATCGGACGAGGGGTGGGGCGCCGGGGCCGGCCATGGGTGGAGCGGACGCTTTAGCAGGCGGTTGCGCCCGCGAGCGGCGGGCCGCCTCGGACGCGCGGGCGGGCGTTCCGACCGGGCAAGGTCGGGCCGATTTTCGGTCGCCGGCCAGTTCCGAGCCGCCGCCGGCCTTGCGGCGCCGCGCCGCGGGGGGTAGAGTCCCGGCGGTTTAAGGAAGTTCACCAGGGGATGTGAGGGAAGGGAATCCATGAGCGGAGCGACCGCGAAGAAGACGAGCACCGGCGGCAAGCGAGCCGCCGCCGCCAAACCGCCGGCGCCGGCCCGGGCCGTGAAGCGCGGCCCGAAGCAGCCCCCGAAAGTCGTGCAGCTCACCGCCGCCGACATGGCCGAGAAGCAGCGCGAGATCTCGGTCAGCGAGTTCTTCACCAAGAACCGCCATCTCCTCGGATTCGACAGCCCCGCGAAGGCCCTCCTCACCACGGTGAAGGAGGCCGTCGACAACGCGCTCGACGCGTGCGAGGAGGCCGGCATCCTTCCCGACCTCCTGATCGAGATCCAGGAGATCAACGAGACGCGCTACCGCGTGGCCGTGCAGGACAACGGCCCGGGGATCGTGAAGGCGCAGGTGCCGCGCATCTTCGGGCAGCTCCTCTACGGCTCCAAGTTCCATCGCCTCCGCCAGTCGCGCGGACAGCAGGGAATTGGCATCTCGGCGGCGGCCATGTACGGGCAGCTCACCACCGGGAAGGCGATCGACGTGATTTCGAAGCCCGGGGCCGGAAAGCCGGCGCATCGCTTCGAGATCCAGATCGACACGCGCGCGAACCGGCCGGTCGTCGTGGCGGATCACGAGGTGCAGTGGATCCCCGCGCACGGAACGCGCGTGGAGCTGGAGATCGAGGCGACCTACAAGAAGGGGCGCCACTCGGTCGACGGCTACGTGGAGCAGACCGCCATCGCCAATCCGCACGCGCAGATCACCTACGTCGATCCGAAGGGCGAGCGCGTCGAGTACGCCCGCGTGGCGCACGAATTGCCGATTCCGCCGAAGGAGATCAAGCCCCACCCGCACGGCGTGGAGCTCGGCATCCTTCTCAAGATGCTCCATGAGACGAAGGCGAAGAATCTCCAGGGATTCCTCACGAGCGAGTTCTCGCGCGTGAGCGCCGCCTCGGCCGACGAGATCGCCGCGACCGCCATGCTCCCGCCCTCGTACTCGCCGCACAAGGCGGCGCGCGACCAGGCGGAGGCGCTCTACAAGGCGATCCAGGCGACGAAGCTGATGGCGCCGCCGTCGAACGTCCTCTCGCCGATCGGCGAGGAGCTGCTCCTCGCGGGGATGAAGAAGCAGGTGGAGGCCAAGTTCTACGCGGCCACGTCGCGCTCGCCGGCCGTCTACCGCGGGAATCCCTTCTGCGTGGAGGCGGCGCTCGCCTACGGCGGCGAATCGCTCCCGGGCGACGAGCTGATCACGATGCTCCGCTTCGCGAACCGCGTGCCGCTCCTCTATCAGCAGTCGGCCTGCGCCGTCTCGAAGTCGGTGATCCAGACGAACTGGAAGGCGTACGGGCTCCAGCAGTCGAAGGGAGCGCTCCCCACCGCGCCGATGATCCTCATGGTCCACATCGCGTCGGTCTGGGTGCCCTTCACGTCGGAGTCGAAGGAGGCGGTCGCCTCCTACCCCGAGATCATGAAGGAGATCAAGCTCGCCCTCCAGGACGTGGGCCGGAAGCTCGGCATCTACATCCGGCGCGGCATCCGCGAGGCGGACGAGGAGAAGAAGCGCTCCTACATCGAGAAGTACATCCCCCACATCGGCATCGCGCTCCAGGAGATCCTGGACATCAGCGACAAGGAGCGCGACAAGGTCTGCGCCACCCTCAAGGACGTCCTGGAACGGAGCCGCACATGAGCGGGAACCTGGTACCGAAGATCAGGAAGGAAGCGCAGAACGTCGAGGACCAGATTCTCAAGCGGAAGAAGCCGACGATGAAGTTCCCCGTCCGCTCGCTGGCGAACGTGAAGTACGTGGAGAAGGACGGCTACTTCGAGATCCGCGGCATGAAGAAGGAGCGGACCCTCACCGTGAACACGGTGAAGACCTTCGCCCAAACGCTCCGCATGATGGCGCTCTCGAAGACGCTGGTCGAGACCGACGACATCGCCACGAAGCGAGAGGCCTACTACGTCTCGAAGAACTGGGGCGACGCGCGTTTCCTGGAGCAGACGGAGTCCGACACGGTGATGGACGACGTCGAAGCGCTCTTCGAGGTGAACCGCGAGCAGATGGGCTTCGCGCCCGAGGAGAAGGGGGGCGACGTTTCGGGCGCCCTCGTCGTCGTCGACAAGGACGGGGAGACGGGGAAGCCGATCCGCATCGACTGCACGCAATTCGGGAGCGGCGCCTACTCGATCCCGATCTCGGTCGAGCATCTGAAGTTCGAGACGAAGGCGAAATTCATCCTCGTCATCGAGACGGCCGGCATGTTCCAGCGCCTCGTGAAGCACGGCTACTGGAAGAAGGCGAACTGCATCCTGGTCTCGATGGGGGGCGTGCCGACGCGGGCCTGCCGGCGCTTCATCCGCCGCCTGGCCGACGACAAGAAGATTCCGGTCTACGTCTTCGTCGACGGAGACCCGTACGGAATCTCGAACATCTACCGCACCTTCAAGGTCGGCTCGGGGAACGCGGCGCACATCAACGAGTTCTTCTGCGTGCCGCAGGCGCGCTTTCTAGGCATCACGCCGCAGGACATCATCGACTACAAGCTGCCGACGCATCCGCTGAAGGACGTCGACGTGAAGCGGGCGAAGGACGCCATCAAGAACGACCCCTTCTTCAAGCACCACAAGGCGTGGGCGAAGGCGATGGAGCACCTGGTCTCCATGGGGGTCCGCGCCGAGCAGCAGGCGCTGGCGGCGCACGGGCTCAACTACGTGATGGACGAGTACCTGCCCCAGAAGATCGCGCATCCGGAGCGGTTCCTGCCGTAGCCGTCGGGAGCGGAGCTACGCCTCGATCCAGATCGTGAGGGTCGAGCCGGGCTTGTGGACCGTGAGCTTCTCCCCCTTGGGGAGCCGCTGCAGGTCCTTCCAGATGTCGCGCAGATGGATCTCGTGCGCGCTCTTCGAGTCGGAGAAGCCGACGACCGTCTCGTCCTTGTCGAGTACGATCTTCGCGTCCGTCCCGAGCGCGACCATCGTGTCCATCATCCCCTTCGGGAGCCGCATCGACACGGTGGCCATGTCGTGGCCGTCCTCCAGGACCTGGACGCGCACGTGGGCGTCCTTCCCGTACCACCAGGGCTTCGTCCCCGTCAGGGGAAGGCCGACCCGAAGGCTCCACCAATAGCCGAGCGCCAGGCAAAAGGCCGCGAAGGCCACGACGACGAGCAGGGTTCTTCCGCGTGCCACGGGGTACCTCCGGCGAAAAGGGTCAAGGGCGCCGCGGAAGGGGGGATCTTCGCCCAACGCTCGCGGCCGCAACGTCGTATGGCCGCGGTGTCGCGGGATCCGAGGGTCTCGTGAACCCCGGAGCGGCAGCCCCTGGTTCCCATTCTACGCCCAATGCGCCCCTTCGGTTTCGCCCCCCTCCTGGCCGGCTGCGCTCCCGCCCGCTACGCCTCCGCCGGGGTCGCCCGCCGCACCACCCCGCGGTACGCGAGCGCCAGGAGGAGTGCCAGGCCGAACGTCGCCACCACGGTGGCGCCGGTCGGGAAGTCGAGATGGTAGGAGGCGAGCATCCCCGCCACGCTCACGGCCACGCCGGTGATCCAGCCGACGGCGAGCCGGGTCGGGGCCGAATCGGCGACGAGCATCCCGATCACCGACGGCACGATCAAGTACGAGAAGACCAGGAGCACGCCCGCCACCGCCACCGATTGCGTGACGACGAGCCCGAACGTGAGATAGAAGAGGAAATCCCAGAGACGGATCGCGGTCTTGGACATCCCCTCCGTGCGTCCGTGCGAGATCGCGAAGAAGGGCCGGCGCCAGACGAAGTGAAGGACGCCGATGCCGAGGTAGAGCGCCGCCAGGCGCGCCACGTCGCCCGGCGAGGCGGCGAGGAGATTTCCGACGAACATGAACTTGATGTGCTCGGCGCCCTCGGCCGTGCGGTCGACGATCAGGATCGCGGTCGCCGCCGCCACGGCGTAGACGATGCCGATGAAGGCCTCCTGGGGAATGCGGCGCTTCTCGGCCTTCAGGACGGAGATGAGCGCGGCGCCGAGGACGACGGCGCCCATGGAGAGCCATCCCGCCATCGGGTCGTGGAGGTCGTAGCCGAGGAGGAAGCCGATCGTGGCGCCGAGCGCGGCGACCTGCGCGAGCGCGAGGTCGACGAAGATGACCCCCCGCTCCACGACGTGAAATCCGAGATAGGCGTGGATCCCCGCGATGGCGATGCAGGCGAGCAGCGGCCAGAGGAGAAGCGCGAACGCGTCGCTCATGACTTCCCTCCCGTGAGAGCCTTCCGGATCAGGTCGAGCTGCGTGTCGAAGAGCGTCAGGTAGTCGGTCGCCTGCGGCACCGCCCCCACCGACGGCGGCAGCACGACCATCGGCACCCCCGCGTTCCGCGCGATCTGCTGCGATAGCTTCGGGTCGAAGTAGGGCTCGACGATCAGGAGCCCCACTTTTTCCGACTTCATCGCCGCGATCAGGTCCTGCACGTGCTTCGGCGCCGGCGGCACGCCGGGGCGAGGCTCCACGTAGTCGACGACGTTCAGCCCGAACGCCTCGGCGAAGTAGGGCCAGGAGCGGTGATAGGTGACGACGTTCATGCCGGTGAGCCCGAGCGACGCGGCCGTCTTCTTCCACGCCTCCAACTTCGCCGTGAGCTTCGCCTCGAACGCGGCGTAACGCTGCCGATAGTAGGGGGCGTCGCCCGGCGTGAGCCGAGAGAGCGCGTCGCGGATGTTGGCGGCCACGACGAGGCCGTTCGCCGGATCGAGCCAGTAGTGCGGATTCCCGAGCGGGTGGACGTCGCCCTGCTCGCGTCCGACCTTCGCGCCCAGCTCGAGGATCTTCACGTTCGCGGAGGCGTCGAGGAAGCCGGCGCCGCCCGTCTGGATCTTGCTGTTCCGGGCGTTGTTGATGAGGCCGGGCGCCCAGCCGATCTCCAGTTCGCGGCCCACCTCGATGAAGAGATCGGCCTTCCGGAGCTTCACGAGATAGGACGGCTTGGCGTCGACGAAGTGCGGGTCCTGATAGCCCTTCGCCAGCGATTCCACGTCGATCCGGTCGCCGCCGATCTCGGCGGCGATGGAGGCGAGATCCTGCGTGGTGGTGACGACGGCGAGCTTCCCGCCGGCGTGGGCCCGGCCCACCTCCGCCACGGGATCCTCCTGGAAGACGGGAATGCGCGCGCCCGGCGCGAGGAATCCGAGCGCGAGAATCGCGGCGCCGGCGAAGCGGGCGAGACCTCCGAAGCGTCGAATCATGGATCTATCTCCTTTCGGCTCAGAACGGGTGGGCGCCGTGCGGGCCGATGTTGAACGTCGTCTTGAAGTAGACCTGCGTCTCCTTCGTGCCGCCCTCGAGGCTCCGCCGGCTCACCTGGCCGCTCATGGAGGCGAACTCGCTGGGGTTGAACGTGAGGAATCCGAGGACGCCGGTGGCGGGCTTCGCCTCCGAGGCGTCGAGGTTGTCGGACCAGTCGTAACGCCCTCCCAGGCGCCACCGCCGCGCGAACTGGAAATCGGCCCAGGCGAAGCCGCCGGTGCGCGTCACGTCGGGCCCGCCGAGCGTCTCGGCGGTTCGCTCCATCCACTCGACCTGCGCGATCAGCGAGCGATAGATGGAGCGGCGGGGATTCTTCCAGCGGAAGGTGAGATCGGCGCCGACGACGCGGGCGCGCATCGCTTCGGGGTCGCTCGAGGAGTCGGCCCGCGCCGATCCGTTCGCGCCGTTCGCGTAGGAGCCGCCGAGGGCGATGTTCGACGCTTCGCTCAGGTCGAAGAAAGTGGAGAGGCGGCCGAGGTAGAGAAGATCCTGGCCCCGGTAGGGCGCGAACGCGGCGGGCGTGCCGCCGAGGTCGGGCGTCGTCGTGGCCTCGGCGTCGAGATTGGCGTAGAAGGGGAGCCAGGGAATCAGCCACGAGGCCGAGACGCCCTCGGCGCTCAACCCTTCCTCGCCGAAGAATCGCTCCGCCGCGAGGGGCCGGTCGGCGAAGGACGTCTCCGGCGGATGCGTGCGATTGAACTTCCCGAAATTGCCGCGGAACTTCCCGAGCTTGGCGGAGAGCCCGGCCGGGAGCGCGAGGAGCGTGAGGTACCCCTCCTCGACGTCGAGGCCCTCCGACGGGCTCATCGAAACGAAGAAATCGGCCCGGCTGTAGGGATCGACGTTCGCCTGCAATCCGAGCTCGGCCTCCTTGAGCGAGAACGCCGACGTCCCTTCCTCCTGGATGCGGTCGCCGGCTTCTCCCTGAAACCAGCCGATGACGCTGACGGCGGGGTTGAGAAGATTCGCGCCCTGGGGGAGCGCCCCGGACGTGGAGCCCGACTCCTGTTGAGCGAACGCGGCCGTCGCGAGTCCGGCGCCTGCGACAAGGGGCGCCAGGAACGCGATCGCCGCGCGAACGAATGCGCGCACGAGAGCCTCCGTGGTTCGGTTGTGAAACTTCGGAAACTGGGAAGCGGGGGAGGCTAGGCGGCGGGAGGAGCGCGGCCCCGCGGGGTCGCGTGGCTGGTCGGGGCGACGTGGGCGGGCGGGGCCGGCGCGAGTTCGATCTCGACGGCGACCGGTTCGGCCAGGGCGGGTGGAGCCACCAGCTCCGCCGCGGTGTATTGAAGCGCGCTGCAGATCTGGCAGGAAGGATCGTGAGGGTGCCCATGGAGCAGCCCGATGGCGAGCCACGCTCCCATGAGCAGGAGCGCGAGCCCGGCGAAGAACGGAAGGCGGCCTCGTACGCGGAGCATCATCGGCTAGAACTCTACAGCCGCCCCTCCGGTTCCGCTACCCCTTCCGGGCGGCCCAGATCATCCCCAGACCCCAGACGATCAGGAGGACCGGCCAGTAGCGGAGGATGTTCCCGTGGAGGTAGCCGAACTCCTTGAGGAGAAGGAGTGCCCCGACCGCGACGATGGTAAGGGGAAACGCGATGCTGCTCTGACCGCCTCCAGCCATCCCTAGCCTCCCGCGCTCACGGGCGCGCGCTTGATCTTCACGTAGAGAAGGGCGCCGTCCACTTCGATGACGAGCGGCACCCCTTTGCCTTCCGAAACCCAGATCTTCGCCTTGCCGCGTCCGCCCACGTGCTCCAGGAAATCGTCGGGGAGCGAGCGCGCCGTGAAGGGTGAGAGGAACTCGACTCGCACGGGGCCCGACGCGGGGAGATCGACCTCGACCGCCCCGAGCATCCCGCGAATGCGGATCTTCTGCGGCGAGGCGGACCCGACATGGAGCCGGACGGCGCCCGACATCACGTTGAGTTCGCACGACTCGGGTCGGAGCTTGGTCAGGTCGATGTCGGCGCCCGAAAGCACCGTTTCGGTGCGGAGGCGCACGGGCGTCCGCTCCGGCGCCTGGAGCGTCAGCTCCGCGCCGAAGGGCGCCGTGTTGGGAACGAGGACGTGGAGCGGCCAGACGAACTCGGCCGTGCGCCCCGCGACGTTCCAGGCATGCTTCGCGTCCTTCTCGCCCACGCCGCGGATCGAGACCTCGAAGGTTCTCGCGTTCGCTCGCGCCGCCGAGTCTCCCGCCGCGCCGCGTCCGCCCGGCGCGGCGCCGATGGAGAGCCGGCCGCCGAACGTTCTCGCTCGAATGGTCAGAGTCTCCACGGCCGGGCGACCCATCGGATGCCGGGAGAGATGAGCCGTCCCCGCCGCGGCCTTGTTGTGCGCCAGCCACCACCCCCCGAACGCGATCGCCGCCAGAGCGAGGATGGCGGTCAGCCATCCGAGGAAGAGGTTCTTCATGGCGTTGGCGAGGAGGGCGAGGCCGAAGAGGACGAGAAGCGCGGGCCAGAACTGGAGGAACCACGGCATGACGCCGGCCGGCAGATAGCCGAGCTGGGAGGCGAGCAGAATCCCCCCAATCCCTACCAGAATCGCGCCGATCAGGAGCCGTCCGAAGCTCACGCCGGAGCAGTATCACGGGGGGGAAGTCCGCGCAAGGGGAGGGATTGGCCGCCTCGCTCGCCGCACGCCTGGGAGGAGGGCCCGGCTGCGTGACTACGGCCAAGTGGCTTCTAATTATGGACTTGAGTGGAGTCGCGAGGTATACCAAAGGAGTAGTGAAGGTAGGTTAACTTTTGCTTGTACAGCCGCACATTGGGCCGTAGTCTTCACACCGGCCTTCGGAATCGTCGCGCCAGATCAGAGGGAGGAATCGAGTGAGACCCGCTTCCGCCACAATCCGGGACAACGCCGGCGCCGTCGCGGCGACCGCCATCCTTCTCGCCCTCAGCCTCGCGGCGCCCGCCCGCGCCGAGGGCGACGCTCCTCCCGAGGACAAGCGCCTCGAAATCCACGGCTACGGCGAGATCCACTACAACAATCCCGAGACCGGCACGATGGACAAGGACGCGCTCGCGCGGGTCGACGTTCATCGGTTGGTGCTCGGCTGGGAATACGAATTCACCTCTTCCATCCGCATGAGCGCGGAGGTCGACTTCGAACACTCGGCCACCGAGATCGAGCTCGAGTACGCCCTCCTCGAATACGATCTGACGCCGACGCTGAGCTTCCGAGTCGGAAGTCTCCTCCTGCCCGTCGGCCCCCTGAACGAGTTCCACGAGCCCCCGACCTATCACAGCGTCGAGCGCCCCTACATCGAGACCTACGTGCTTCCGACGACGTGGCAGGACATCGGCCTCGGCCTCGTCGGGCGGACGACGAACGGCGCGCTCGCCTACCGCGCGTACGTCGTCTCCGGGCTCGACGCCACCGGCTTCTCCACCTCGGACGGAATTCGCGGCGGGCGCCAGCACGGCGTGGAGGCGAAGGCGGAGGATCTCGGACTGGTCGGGCGGCTCGAGTACGCGATCAAGGGAGGCTTCACGCTCGGCACGTCGGGCTACGTCGGCGGCGCCGACCAGGGAACCCCCGGCCTCGGGAGCGTCGACGTCACGATCTTCGAAGGAGACCTTCGCTTCCGCCGCGGGGCGTTCGACCTGCGCGGCGAATGGGCGGGCGTCTCGATCGGGAATTCCGACAGCGTCTCGATCGCCGTCGGGGAACCGGTGGGGAGCAACATCTGGGGCGTGACCTGGGAGGCCGCCTTCGACCTGATCAACGGGCGAAGCAAGGCGCCCGGCCGCGCCCTCTGGCTCTTCACGCGATACGAGCGGTTCGACACGAACGGCGACACCGAACCCGGCATCGCTCGCGATCCCGCGGCCGAGCGCAAAGTCTTCACCACGGGCGTCTCGTATCGTCCGGTGCGCGAAGTGGCCCTGAAAACGGACGTGGAATTCTGGAAGGACGGCGCCGACCAGGATCTGACCCGGCTGAACGTGGGCGCCGCGTTCCAGTTCTAGATCACGGAGGAACCGTCATCATGACCCGCTCGATCGGTCGCACGAACGCAGTCGCCACGCTCCTGATCCTGGCCCTCGCGATCGGCGCGGCGCCCGCGCCGAAGTCGACGGCCAAGGCCGCCACGCCCGCGCCCGCGCCGCCGCCCTTCGCCAAGGTCTACCTCGCCCTTCGCGGATGCACGTCGTGCGACCACTGCCGCACGACCATTCGTCAGATGACGAAGGGGAGCGCCAAGGGAGGCGAGACGCACGTGAACGGATCGCAGGTGGAAGTCCTCTACGCGAAGCCGCGCGTCGTGCCGCTTCGCGAGGTCATCAAGTCGCTCGCCGAGAATCGCCTCCACGACCTGAACCTCGTCGACGTCCTCTTCGAGGCGAACGGATCCATCGCGAAGGGCGCCGACGGATCGCTTCGCTTCACCATGGCGGAAACGGGGCAGAGTTTCCCGGTGAGCGTCGCGCCGACGATGGAACGCCCCGCCGACGGCCGCTCCGTCCGGCTCGTGGCCGTCGTGGACGGCTGGCGCGGGAAGGGGGGCATCACCCTCGTCGCGCGGGAGGTTCGCTCGGCGGCGTAGCGCACGCCCTCTCGAGCCCGCGCCTCGCGCGGCGCGGCGCCGGGCGCAAGCCCCCGCCCGGCCTTGACATGTGCGCGCCGCCCCCGCACCATTCCCCTCTCTTGGCATTGTCAGGGAGGGACCATGCTCTTCGACCTAAAAGGTAAGACGGCGCTCGTCACGGGCGGCACGCGCGGCATCGGGAAGGCCATCGCCCTCGATCTCGCGGAGATGGGCGCCGACGTCGCCATCAACTTCTTCCGCAGCCGCGATTCCGCGAAGCAGGCCGTCGCGGAGATCGAGGCGAAGGGCGTGAAGGGGTTCGCCGTGCGGGCGAACGTGGGGAACGAAGAGCAGATTCCCAAGATGTTCGAGGAGCTCCGGACGCACTTCTCCAAGCTCGACATCTTCGTCTCGAACGCCGCCATCGGCCACTTCGGGAACATCCTCGACGTCGACGACAAGATGTGGGACATCGCCATGAACACGAACGCGAAGGCACTTCTCTTCGGCGCGCAGCAGGCGGTGAAGATGATGCCCGAGGGCGGGCGGATCGTGGCGCTCACGTCGCTCGGCTCGCACCGCTACATCCCGGGCTACGCGTCGATCGGCGTCTCCAAGGCCGCCATCGAGACCCTGGTCCGCTATCTCGCCTACGAGCTGGCGCCGAAGAAGATCAACGTGAACGCCGTCTCGGGCGGCTTCATCGACACCGATTCGCTGAAGATCTTCCCCTCCTACGATCAGCTCATCTCCGAGTCGATCCGCCGCACCCCCTTCGGCCGCGTCGGGACCACCGAGGAGGTGGCCAACATGGCGGCGTTCCTCTGCACGCCCCAGGCCTCCTGGGTGACGGGCCAGACGATCATCGTGGATGGGGGCTATACGCTCGGGTAGGGGACGGCGCGCCGCGCGGTCGACGGCGCTCGTGGCGGCGCTCGTCTCGGCCGCCGCGATTCTCGTGGCCGGCTGTGGCGAGCGGGGCGGCGACGCCTCGCTCGATTCGCTTCCGGGCGCGATCTACGATCCGCCCCGTCCCGCGCCGGCGCTCTGGCTCCGCGAGGGGGGCTGCGGCGGCCGCTTCGACCTCGCGAACGAGCGCGGGCACGTCGTCCTCGTCTTCTTCGGCTTCACGCAGTGCCCCGACATCTGCCCCGCCACGCTCACCCGCTGGAAGGAAGTCCGCGCGTCCCTCGGCGCCGACACGTCGCGCGTCCGGTTCGTCTTCGTGAGCATCGACCCCGAGATCGACACGCCCGAGGTCGCCTCGGCCTACGCGCGCCAGTTCCACCCCTCCTTCGTGGGGCTCTCCGGCACGCCCGCGGAGGTGGCGGAGACCGCGCTCGCCTGGGGCGTCTCGAAGGATACGGCCCACACCACCCAGGTGTTCGTGGTGGATCCGAAGGGCCAGATTCCGTGGGGCTACGGGCGCTCGGCGACGACGGAGGAGATCGCGCGGGGAATTCGCGCGGTCGGTGCGCGGGGAGGGCCGAACTGATCGGCCGCCGAACGAACGCGGCCGCCCTTTACTCCTCTACCCCTCTACTCCTCTACTCCTCGCCTCCGCGCCGCTTCGGCGCCCACCATCCCACGAGCCGCTTGCTTCCGAGGAATTCCGCCAGCCTCCGGTCGAAGAGGAAGATGGTGACGATGCCGAGATTGACGAGGGAGGAGACGAGGACGAACCGAACCAGGTCGCGATCGCTGCCGACCTGCGGCGGACGGCTGAAGAGGTACCCGAGCGCCACCGCTTCGCTCAGCGCGGCCACCGCGGTGCCCCAGCGGCGCGCGGGACGCTGGCCGAGCCAGAGCGCGGTCATCACGTAGAAGCCGCCGGCGGCGAGGAGCGTGGAGAAGAGGACGCTCTGCATCGCCATCTGGAGCCCGTAGCCGAAGAGCGTCCCCTCGCCGACCTGCCTCGCGATGTAGAAGGCGCCGCCGACCGCGCCGCCGAGCAGCTCCTGAAACGCCTTCAGCGCCCAGAGGGCCGTGAGCGCATAGACCTGCCAGGGGCGATGGATGGTGCGCGCCGTCACGACGAGCCCTCTAGACCGGAGCGGCGACCGTGATGACGGGTTCGTGCCTTACGGGGAAATTCACCGAGTTCGAGATGAAGCAGTCCTGATGCGCCCGCTCGTGGATCGTGCGCGCCAGCTCGGGGTCCGAGCCCGGCGCGATCGTGACGTGCGGCTTCAGGAGGACGTCGGTGAACTTGAACGTCTTCTCCACGCGATCCATCGTGCCGACGGCGTCGTCGTCGTAGGCGATGACGTTCACGCCCTTCCGCGCGCAGATGGCGACGTACGAGAGGAAGTGGCACATCGAGATCGAAGCGACGAGGAGATCCTCGGGGTTCGTGATCGCCGGATCGCCGCGGAAAGCCGGCGCCGAGGTGCCGCGGATCGACGGCTTGCCCGGGAAATCGACGCGGCAATCGCGCGAGTAGGTTTCGTAGCTCGTGCTGCCCCCCTTCGCCGCGCCGGTCCAGACCAGGCGGCAGGGGAACTCGTGTCTGTTCGAAGGCGCGCTCATGTCATTCCTCCTTAGACCGCGACCGCCGCGGGCTTCGCGGAGGCCGACTCGCCGTCACGATCCATCGCGGGCGAGAGCCGCCCGCGCAGGTCCCAGAATCCGATCGCCGCGAAGAGGCCGAGGAGCGCGATGGCGCTCCAGGGAATCCAGGCGACGCGGTTCGACGCGTCGAGCAGAGCGCCGCCGACGAGCGGCGCCAGCGACCAGCCGAACGAGTTGAAGAGGCCGTAGACGCCCATGTAGCGCCCGCGCGTTTCCTCGGTCGCGAAATTCGCGGAGAGCATCATCGTCCCCGGCACCGAGGTCACCTCGCCCAGCGTGACGATTCCCATGCAGAGCGCGAGCGGCCAGAAGCCGTGGACGAATCCCATCATCCCATAGCCGATGGAGAAAAGCACGCTGCCCACGATGAGCCCGGTCGTCACGCGGTAGGGCGCGACGAGCTTCACGACCGGGAACTGCACCAGCACGACCATGAGCCCGTTGATCGAGTAGAGCCAGCCCAGCTCCGGCTTCGAAAGGCCGCACCATTCCACCACGTAGACCGAGAGGGTCGACATGAGCTGGCCGAGCACGGTGAAGAGAAGAAGGCACGAGACGCAGTGCCGCAAGAACCGCGAGTCGTGGAGCGTGGCGACCACCGAACGGAGGTCGATCCCGCGCGACGGACGGGCGGCGGCCGCCGCCGGCCGCGGGATTCCGGGGTGGAGGTCGTCGCCGATTCCCGCCTCCGCGCCGCGCCGCCTCTCTTGCGGCAGCGACTCCTTCACCTGAATCGCGATGAAGAGCGTCGAGGCGAGCAGGACGCCCGCCGAGACGAAGAAGAGCGCCGCGTAGGAGAGGGCGGCGAGGAAGCCGCCGATGGCGGGGCCGAGCGCGAAGCCGAGATTTCCCGCGACGCGCATGATGCCGAACGCCTCGGCCCGCTCGTCCCCCTCGGTGATATCGGCGAGCATGGCGCCGGAGGGAGGCTCGTAGAGACGGCCGAAGAAGGCGCTCCCGCACGTGATGACGACGAACGTCGCGAAGGAGGCGTTCGTCATCGCGGCGATCCCCATCGCGACGAAGATCACGGCACGCCCGAGCTGGGCGGCCACCATGACGATCTTCCGGCCGTATCGGTCGGCCCACTCGCCCGCCAGAATCTGGGCGACGGCGCCCACGAGAGCGCCGATGAAGAACATGCCGCCGACCGCGCTCATCGAGACGCCGCGCTCGCCGTGGAGATAGATGCCGAGGAAGGGGATCGTGACCGCGAACCCCGTCGAGCCGAGCATCCGGCCGATGAAGAGGTGCAGGAGCCGGCGGTCGCCCTCCTGGAAAATCCGTCGCGGAAAAAGCGTGTCGAAGAAGGAGCCCATGCGGGGCGGGTCGCGGGTCCGCCGTCTCTCGGCGCGCTCCGGTTCCCGATGGCGGGAGGTTATCACATCGCGCTAGTATCCCGGCGCCGACCGTGCATCGGTGTCGGGCCGCCCGCGGACCCACGCGGGCGCACGCTCTCGCCAGGGAGGAACCGATCATGCTGGATGAATTCAAAGCATTCGTGATGAAGCACGGGGTCGTGGGGCTTGCGGTGGCCGTCGTCATCGGCGGCGCGGTGGGGAAACTGGTGACGGCGGTCGTCAACGATCTGGTGATGCCGATCGTCGGGGTCCTGGTGCCGGGAGGCGAGTGGCGCGAGGCGACGCTGACCATCTGGAAGATCAAGTTCGGGATCGGCGATTTCGCCGGCGCCTTGATCGACTTCATCATCATCGCGTTCGTCGTCTTCCTCCTCGTGAAGACGTTCATCAAGGAGGAGCCGGCGAAGGCGTAACCCGTCCGGCGCCGTAGTCGTCTAGGCGCGGGTCCCTCTCGCCGCTCACGAGAAGCGAGGCGAGGATCCGCGCCGTTTCGGGGGCCAGCACGATCCCCGTCTTCGTATGCCCGGTCGCGTAGACGAGACCGGGCATCGTCGTCGACGGGCCCAGGATCGGAAGCCGGTCCTCGGTGCGCGAGGGATGCCCCACGCGCGCCTCGCGGAGCGCGAGTCCGCGCGAGGCGGGGATCAGCCGCTCGAGCGCCGCGAGAATGCGGGCCGTCGTGGCCGCGCTCGGCTCCGGATCGAAGCTCTCGGTCTGTTCGGGCGCTTCACGGATGCCGCCCACCCAAAGCGCGCCGTCGTTCTGCGGCGCCGCCCAGATCGAGGGCGACGTGACGCCGCGCTGCAGGATGGGATTGCCGCGCGGGTCGCGGTTGTCGAGGAGGAGCGTTTGCCCGCGCGAGGGGCGGAACGCCGTCGGAGCGAGTTCGGGCGCCGCCAGCCGCGCACTCCAGGGGCCCGCCGCGAGGACCACCCTATCCGCCGCGATGCGGCGCGAACGCGTGCGGACGCCCGTGACGCGGCCGTCGCCGTCTCGCTCCAGCGCGACCACCGTCTCCCGCTCGTACGTCCGTCCCCCCGCGCGGCGAAACGCCTCCGTCAACGCCATGCCGAGCGCGGCGGC
>DASTKG010000024.1:0-21619 GCA_035716005.1 Candidatus Eiseniibacteriota bacterium | reverse complement strand
TCGAACGATTGGGCACGCCGGGCCTCTACGAATCGGTCACCCTCGTCCCCGAGCGCGCGGTGCCCGTGACGATCGGCGTGCGCGAGACGGCGGGAACGGCGGCCTATTTCAACCGCGCGCGCTACCGCTTCTATCCCGCGGACGAGATCGATCTGAACGCGCCCTTCTCGATCGTTCCCTCCTCCTACTCGGAGGTGGCGGTCTCCGCCACCGTGGCGCGGAACGGCACCGCGTCGCTCACCGTGCCGGTCACCCTGTCGCGGGAGCAGGCCGCCTACTCGAACGCCGGACTCCTGGGGCTGGAGATCGTCTTCGACGGCTACGACGAAACGGGGCTGCCCTACTCCTTCTCCGCCTCGTCGCGAATCCGCACGAACACGTTCCCCGGCGACAACACCCTGATCCTCACCCGCGCGCAGCTCACGCCCGCGCTCGGCGCCTCGATCGCGGTCGGCTCGGTCTTTCTCGAGTCGCCGCTGCCCGGCGCCACCTACGTCGTCGGCGACACGCTCCGCCCGCGCGCGGTGGTGACGGGAATCGGAACGGGTCCCTACCGCGGCGCCTTCTACATGGACGGCGATCTCGTGATGATGGTCGAGGGATTCCTGGAAGCGGGGCGCCCCGACACCCTGACGGCGCCGGGGCCGCTGCCGACGCGGCGTCTCGGCGAGCATCGCCTTCAATTCGTGGTGGAGGCGCCGAACAACGTCCCGGCGGCCCCGATCACGATTCTCTGCGTGGCGCCCGAGGGCGAGGGCGCGCAGGCCTCGCGCATGAGAGCGCGGGCCCCCGCGGACTCGGCGGGGCACGGCCGAGTCGGCATCGAGATCGACCTCGGGACGCTGGCCCAGGCGAAGACCAAGTACTGGGACGCCGACGCTTCGGCGACCTATTGGTCGCGATCCACCGCCTTCGCCCAGTTCGGCAAGGAGACTCGCCTCGAGGCGAACGCGCTCTGGCGCGTGCGGCTCGACGACACCCAGAACGGTTCGGGCGTGCCCGAGCAGATGGGCGTGAAGCTCGCCGCGAAGCGCGGCACGGCGGAGTGGGGCGACATCATGCCGTCCATCGCCGCGGGCGCGCCCCTCTTCGCGAGCACGGTGCCGCGCCGGGCCGCGCAAGCCACGGTGAACGCCGGCCTCGGGAAGCTGGAAGGGTACGTGGCCCTGGAATCGCATCCGCGCTCGGCCGGCGGCGTGGCCCGTGAGGCCCGGAGCGATCTCTACGCCGGGCGCCTGTCGCGCGCCGTCGGCTCGCGGCTCCGCCTCGCGGCCTACGGCGGCTACACGCACGAGGACCCGACGTCCGGCGGCGTCGAGACGGCCACCCGCACACGCGCCGTCTACGGCGGATCGGGAACGTACGTGCTTCCGGGCGGCTGGAACTGGCTCGCCGACGTCGCCACTGTGCATCACATCGCCATCGAGGGCGTGGAGACCGGCCGCTCGCGCACGGGCGTCCGCACGGAATTGGCGGGCAAGCTCGTCGGCGCCGATCTTCGCGCCGAGGGGTTCATCTATCAGCCCGACCTCGTGACGGAGCTGAATCCCTACGCCATCTCGGACCGGCAGGGCGTGGCGCTCTCGGCCAAGGGAAACATCAAGGACATGTGGCGGCTCTTCGCCGATTACCGCTACGAGAAGCCGAACGAGGCGACGGCCTCGGTGGTCACGCCGTTCGGGACCTTCCAGGGCGTCCCCTCCGTCTCCGTGGAGCGCCTCGCGTTCGGCAGCGGGGTTTCGCTGGGGCCCTCCTCTGCCGTGACGCCGGTTCTGATCCGCGTGCGCCATCGCGGCGAACAGACCGACCTGACCGAGACGCGCCTCTACAGCGAGTTCACCACCGCCGAACCGCGGGAGGGCCGGACGACCGTGCGCTTCGACGTGGCCGTCTTCGACGACAAGCTGGGTGTCGGAAAGAAGCGGAAGCTCCTCGCGGCGACCTACTCCTCGATCCGGCGCCATCCCGGAAACATCACGAGCACGACCACCATCGGCTACGAGAACGACAAGCACATCGATCTCAATCTCTCCGATCAGACGTTCCAGGGATCGTTCGAGCTCCGCTGGGACGCGGTCCCCGAGCGCCTGGCCCTCCTCCCCTACGTCATCTACACCGACCGGGACCAGGAGACACGCGGACTTCACGAACAGCTGGTCTCCGGGCGGTTGCAGTGCATGGCGATGCGCATTCCCGTCCTCTTCGGCTCTACGCTCGCGCTCGAGGGACGCATCAGCCGCGTGACCAACAAGGAGCCGTTCGACACCAAGGACAACGATTACGGCGCGACGCTCACGCTGAGCGGCGGCGCCGCCGCGTTCCACTAGTCCTCCGACCGCGCCCGCCCGACGGCGTCGAAACTTCGACGCGCTTCCCCGCACCGGGACCCCCATCAAGACTCTCAACTTCGGCTTCTGCCGCGCGCGGAATTTCCGCGGCCCCGGAACGCTTCCTGCAAGTCGTGCGTCGTCACGCCCTCGCCTCCCTCGCACCCATCCGCCGGCCGCATCGATTCAGGGAGGTGCAGCATGAAGAGTCTTGCCGTCGTCGTCGCCGTCCTGCCGCTCGCGCTCGTCGCGGGGGCGTGTAGCCGCGTGCCCTCGAATCGCGTCGTGGCGCCGGAGCCCGTGGCCGACGCGACGATTCGGGACGGGTCGTGGGTCGCCGACCGGGAGCAGGTGGCGCGGGCCGCCTCCCTGGCGGCGACCCATCCCCTCGTGCGAGAGGCGATCGAGGCGTCCGGGGCCTCGCGGCTCGCCTACACGCCCGACTATTCGCTCCGCGCCACCGGCCGGACGGTCCGCGATCGTTCGGTCGCCCTGACCATTCTTCCCTACGTGACGGGCGGCGATCCCACTCACGCGACCTTCGTCAGCCTGATCGAGAACGACGGCGAAACGGCCGTCTCCCGCGCGGAGATGATCTGGGGGCGCGATCCGAGATCGGACGAGCCGGGGTTCGAGCCCTTCATCCTGGAGGGCGTGCGCGGTTGGATTCGGGAGGACGATCTGCGCATGGCGCCGGCCGCGGCGGCCGGCGGCGCGGCCCGCTCCCCGGAGCGCTTCAACAAGCTGAAGTTCCTCACCTGCTTCCAGGACCTCGGGCCGCAGCTCTGCTCGCAGGGGATCGCGATCTCGAATCAGATCGCGCCCACCGTGCCCTACCACGAGGCCGTCGGATGCGGCGTCGGCACGGCCGTGGCGGCGCTTTCGTGCGCCGCGATGGCGACGTCCAAGTGAGGCCGTCATGCGGACGAACCTGATCGCCGCGCTGGCCTCGTTCGGAGTGGGAGTGACGGCGGTGCGATGGGCGCCCGCCGCGTGGAGGCTCGATCCGTGGCAGGGCGTCCTTCTCGGCACGGCGCTCTACATGGGAGCGGTTCACCCGTGGCTCGTGCGCCGGCGCCGGGAGCGCGACGGCGTCTCGCCGGCGGCGGCCGCCGGGCGGGCGGACGGATGGAACGCGGCGCGGGGGCTCGGGTGGAGAGTGGCGATCTTCCTGGCGATCGCGGCGGGAGAGGTCTACGCCTACTACCAGTGGCTGCCGGTCGCCGATCTGCGCGCGCCCTTCGCGATGCTCTCGGCGTGGGTCGTCACCGAATCGATCGGCGCCGACCGGCCCTCTACCTCGGCTTCGCGGCGCGCCTGAGCCGGGCGCGGGCTCCGTTGCCGTTCTTCACGGAGCGGGCCCGCGCTCCCTTCTTCTTCGCCGCTTTCCGCTGCGCGCGCGCCCGCGCCTGCCGCTTCTTCTCCTGCGCGGCGCGCTTCGCCTCGAGCTCGGCGATCCGCTCGGCCACGCCGACGAAGGCGTGCTGGAAGACTTCGTCCACCGTCGCCACGGGAAGGAACTTCATGCTGGAGCGCACGCTCTCCGGAATCTCGACCAGGTCCTTCTGATTGTCGGCCGGAAAGACGACGGTGCGGATGCCCGCGCGATAGGCGGCCATCATCTTCTCGCGGAGTCCGCCGACGGCGAGCACCTTGCCGCGGAGCGTCACCTCCCCCGTCATCGCCACGTCGTTTCGAAGCGGGGCGTCGGCCAGCGCGGAGGCGATCGCCATGACGATCGTGATCCCGGCGGAGGGGCCGTCCTTCGGCACCGCTCCCTCGGGGAAGTGGATGTGGAGATCGAAGTCGTCGAAAAGGCCCGGATCGATGCCGAGGAGCTCCGCGCGCGCGCGAACGTAGGAGTGCGCCGCCTGCACCGACTCCTTCATGACGTCGCCCAGCTGCCCGGTGACGATCACGCGCCCGGCCCCGCGCATCTTCAGGGCCTCGATGAGAAGGAGGTCGCCTCCCGTCGCGGTCCAGGCGAGCCCGGTCGCCACGCCGATCTCCGCCTTCCCCTCCGCCATCTCGGGCGTGAAGTAGGGCGGACCGAGAATCCCCTCCACGTCCTCCGCGCGATAGCGCCACGAGCCGGTGTAGCCGGTGGTCCGCTGGCGCGCGGCCTTGCGGCAGAAGGTGTCGATGGCGCGCTCGAGCTGCCGCACGCCGGCCTCGCGCGTGTACTCGCGCATCATCTTCTGGAGCGCGGCGTCCTCGAAGTCGAGGTCGGTCTCGGCCAATCCGTGCTCGCGCGCTTCCCGCGGGATCAGATGCTTCCGCGCGATCGCCAGCTTCTCCTCCTCCATGTAGCCGGAGATGGGGATCACCTCCAGGCGGTCGAGGAGCGCCGGCGGAATGAAATCGAGGACGTTCGCCGTCGTGATGAAGAGCGTCTCCGAGAGATCGAAGGGGATCTCGACGTAGTGGTCGACGAAGTGCTGGTTCTGCTCGGGGTCGAGAACCTCGAGGAGGGCCGCGGCCGGATCGCCGAGGGCGTCGTGCCCCAGCTTGTCGATCTCGTCGATCATGAAGACGGGACTGTTCGAGTGGCATTCCTGCAGCGAGCGGAGGATCTTCCCGGGCCGCGCGCCGATGTAGGTGCGCCGATGCCCGCGAATTTCCGCCTCGTCCCGCACGCCGCCGACGCTCATCCGCACGAACTGGCGCCCCATGGCCCGCGCGATCGACGCGCCGAGAGACGTCTTCCCCGTTCCCGGCGGGCCGGCGAAGCAGAGGATGGGGCCTCGCAGATCGTTCTTCAGCTTGAGGACCGCCAGGTATTCGAGGATCCGCTCCTTCACCTTCTCCAGACCGTAGTGCTCCTCGTCGAGTCGGCGCCCCACCTCCTCGAGCTGGATGGAGGGAAGTTTCTGCCGGGCCCAGGGGAGCGCCAGGAGCCAGTCGACGTAGTTGCGCACCACGCCCGACTCCTGCGACGACGGCGCGAGGTAGCGAAGGCGGCTCGTCTCCTCCTGCACCACGGAGCGGACGTGCGACGGCAGCCCGAGGCTGCCGGCCCGCTCGAGAATCTGGCGGACCAGCATTTCCTGAGGGTCGTCCTCGCCGAGGAGCCTGCGGATCTCCATCATCTGCTGGCGGAGGAAGTGCTCCTTCTGGCTCTTCTCCATTTGCGCGGTCGTCCGGCGCACGACGTCCTCGGCCACCGTGAGACGCGCGATCTCGGCGTCGATGTTCTCCGCGACGATCGTCAGGCGGGCGATGACGTCCAGCTCCTCGATGATCCGGCGCTTGGTCTCCACGGAGAAGCGGACGATCGACCCGACGGTGTCGGCGAAGAGGCCGGGGTCCCCGAGATTCATGCTGAAGATGTTGTCGAGTTCGGGAGGGTAGGAGGTGTCGAGCTGGGCCAGCGTCCGGAGCGACTTGAGAATCCGCGTCAGGAGTTCCTGGATCTCCATCGGATCGCCGATCGCCTCCACCGGGCAGGAGACGCGCGCCATGATGTAGGGGACGCTCCGGAGAATCTCCACGACGGCGACTCGACGGAGCCCCTCCAGCGTGACCTGGAGGTTTCCGCCCGGCATGTTGAGAATCCGGATGACGCGCGCGGCGAGCCCGATCTTGCTCAGATCCTCGGGCTTGATGTCCTGCTCCCGCGTGGCGGGGCTGAAGACGAGGGCGATGAGGGTATCGGGGTCGGAGTAATCCTTGAGCAGCGCCTTCGATTGCTCGACGCGGATCTGGATGGAGGTCACGCCGAGCGGGAAGACGAGGGTGCTCATCAGGGGGAGCACCGGCATCTCCGGCGGCACGTCGCACTCGAGGATCGGCCCGAGTTCGGCGGGAGGTCGCTTGTTCATCGGGCGCGGGTCTCCGGAGCCAGGGAATCCGTGGGTGTTGGGGGACGACGAGCCACGGTATCACACCCCCACCGAGTCGTCAGCCGTCCCCCCTGGACTCCCTTCCGACCACCCAAGACAAAGGGCCACCCGGGGGTGTCCGGTGGCCCTTCGTCCTTTGCCCGCGCCGCTCCTTGGAAGGATTCGGCGCGCGGGGAGCACTGCTTTGGGGGCTTTCTGCTTTCTATCGCTTCGGCTTGTTACCAGCCGGCCTTGCCGAACGTGTAGATGAATCCGATCACGATCAAGAGCTCCATGGTGTCACCTCCCTTCCATTCGGTTTCGTTTGGTTTTCGAAGTTCGTTCGCGGCTCGGTGCTTCGTGGATCTCTACCGACTTACCAGCCGGCCTTGCCGAAGGTGTAGATGAAGCCGACGATGATGAGGAGTTCCATGACGCACCTCGTTGGTTGGGGTTGCTTGCTTCCGGTTTCTCGTGCCCGCCTTCGCGAGCGCCTGACGGCAGGAAGTCAAAGCAGTCGCCGTGCCATTTGCACGACCGAGGTGGTTAAATTCGACCAAAGCGATGTGCTGCAGATAGTTAGAGTTGTTGCAGAATGCCGGATGAAGGGGTGCGGCGAAGGTCAGAGTGTCGTACTTATTTGTCTGTTTTGTGGGGCGGAGAGGTATTTGGGCGGTAATTGATTGATACAGCGAGATTTAAAACTGTAATGAAAACGCGACTATGCTTGTCATCGCGCCTTGTCGCTCAGGCGGCGCTGCTGGTGTCGGGCGCGGCCTGGGCGAGTGGGAGGGAGATCTCGAAATCGGACGCGCCCCCTTCGATCCGGATCTCGATGGCGGACGGAGCGCGGCGCGCCGCGAAGGTGACCGACGATCCGGGCGAGAGCGCGGCGATGGCCCGCTCCCCATGCTCTCGGAGCGCGGCCTCGAGCGGCCCCGCCTCCACCGAGGGGTGAACCAGGTCGGGCTCCACGGCGATCTCCACCTCGATCCCCCGCTCGGCGCCGGCCACGAGGAGATCGACCGCGACGCCTTCCACGAGACGCGCGATGTCGACCTCGGAGGTCGGGGCCTCGGGGACGACCGGAACATCGGGCGCCGCCGGAGCCGAAGCCGGGGCCGCGGGCGGCGCCGGAGCCGCCGAGGTCGGGCGGAACTCCGACTCGCCCGGCACGACCTTCACGTTCGACGGCCGCGATCGAGGCGCGCTCGACGGAACGGCGGCCGCGGCCGCCGGCGCCGAGAGGACGACGCTCGCGCCGCCCAGATCCTGGGCCAGCCGAGCCAGCGATTCGGCGCCACCCTGGATGAGGCGGAGCCGCTTGATCCCTTCGGGTCCCAGCGCCGGAGCGGCCCGCCGCGCGAGCGTGTCGCCCGCCTCCTGGATTTCCAACGCCGGCGCCAGGATCTCCTGGGCGACCACGGCGAGAAAATCGGACTTCATCTTGTCGAGTTCCACGAGGCGCTCGACCTCCCGCCGCTGCGATTCGCGCATCGCGTCGAAGTCGGCGGTGAGACGCCCGATCTCGTCCGAGGCGTGGGCGGGAAGCGGCACGTCGTAGTTTCCGATTCCGGCCTCCCGTGTCGCGGCCCCGAGCCGGCGCAGCCGGCGCGACATCCGACGCCCGACGAGGAAGCCGACGAGGAGCGAGCAGGCGGCGGCGATCGCGCCGGCGGCGAGCAGCGTCTCCCGGAGCGGCGCGAACGCGGTCGCCACCCCCAGAGGGGCCGCGACGATCAGGCGTCCCACGCCCCCTTCCATGGCGCCGTCGAGCGAGACGTCGAGCGCGAGCGCGGGCGTCTTGGCGATCCAGACGGCGCGCTCGTCGCGAAGACGGGAGCGGCCGATGGAGCGAGGCGAGGGACCGAGGGTCTCGAGGACCGAGCGCGCTCCCGCGGGCGAGAGCGTCGTGACGATGGGGCGCGCCTTCGCGGTCGCTCCGCCCCGCGCGGCCACCTCCCCGGCGAGGAGGAGGAGATCGGCGCCCGTGGCGCTATGCACGACGGAGGCGAACGAGTCGTCGATCGGGGTTCCGAGCGTCAGCGTTCCGATCGGCGCCCGCTCTCCGGCCAGCACGGGGACGACCGCGATCCGGTAGAGCCGGCCCCCTTCCAGGCGGTAACCGAGCGCTTCGTGTCCGGCCAGCGCGTGGCGGACGAGGGGGGAGTCGCCGCGGCTCGGCTCGGGCGCGGCGGGCCGGGTCGAAGCGGCGATGGTGGCGCCCCACTCGTCGGTGACGTCGAAGATCTCGGCGCGCGCGTCGGTCTGGAACTCGCGAATGACGCCCTCCAGCGACTGGCGGAAGGACGTGCTCCGCTCCGACCGGCGAAGCGCGAGGAGCGCGAAGAACTTCGGATCGCGCGCCACGGTGGCGGCGAGCTGACGCAGCGACTCCCCGTCGCGCGCGAGGCGGCTCGCCGCCACCGTGTGGGCGCGGCGTAGCTGCTCGCTCGCGGCGCGGCGCGCCTCCGTCCGCCCCGAGGCCTCGACGGCGAGCGCCGCCACGAGCACCGCGGTGAGGACGCTGAGCGAGGTGAAGAGAGCAACGCGAACGCCGAGCGACAGGGTGGGCGAGGGATCGTCGGGGCCACGATTCATGGCCCTCTAGATCGGCCGCAACCCCGTCGTTCCCAAGCGGTTTCTGCCCCTTCGCCGCCCGCCGCGGGGCTGGTGTAGACTAGCGGGATGGACACGATTCCGCGCTCGACGCCGCCCGAACCTCCGCGCCCTCCCGGACGCCCCTTCAAGAAGGGGGAAACGGTCGAGCTGAAGGTCGAGGACCTCGCTTTCGGCGGTCGAGGCATCACCCGCGTCGACAGCTTCGTCCTCTTCGTCGACGGCGCCCTCCCCGGCGACCGGGTGACGGCGGTGGTGACGAAGCGGAAGCCGCATTACGCCGAGGCGCGCGCGACGGCGATTCTGGAGCCGTCGCCGCTCCGCGTGCCGCCGGCCTGCGCGCACGTCGGGGTCTGCGGCGGATGTCGATTCCAGGACCTGGCCTACTCGGAGCAGCTCCTCCACAAGGAGCGCCAGGTGGCCGACTGCCTGAAGCACCTCGGCGGGCTCGACGCCACGATGCGTCCGATCGTCCCGGCCGAGCGGACCTTCGGCTACCGGAACAAGATGGAGTACTCCTTCGGGCGCGATCCCGGCGGGGCGCTCACCCTCGGGCTTCACCGCCGCGGCCTCTTCGACCGCCCGTTCGACCTCGAGCGCTGCCACATCGCGAGCGAGACGTCGAGCGCGCTCGTCGCGTTCGTGCGCGAGAAGGCGCGCGCCGCCGGCCTTCCCTCCTACGACACGCGGCGCCGCGAGGGGCTCCTCCGCTTCCTCGTGGTGCGCGAGGGGATGCGGACGGGGCAGGTGATGGTGAATCTGGTCGCGAGCGACGAGCACCCCCTCTTCGACGGCTGGGCCGGCGAGATCCGGGCCCGTTTCCCTTCGGTGCGGAGCGTCCTCCTCAACACGACGCGCCGCCTCTCCTCGGTGGCGTCGGGAGACGTGGAGCGCGTCCTCTCGGGAACCGACCGGATCGAGGAGACGCTGGAGGGCCTCACCTTCGAGATCTCCTCCGCCTCCTTCTTCCAGACGAACACGGAGCAGGCCGAGCGGCTCCTCGAGACGGCGCTCGAGGGCCTCGCCCTCTCCGGAAGCGAACGCGTGCTCGATCTCTACTCCGGGACCGGCACCTTCACGCTTCCGATCGCGAAGCGCGCGCGGGAGGTGGTGGGCGTGGAGTCGAACGAGGCGGCCGTCCGCGACGCCGAGCGAAACGCCGCGCGGAACGGGATCGCCAACGTCCGCTTCGTGACGGGCGAAGCCGAGCGCCACGACCCCGACGGCTTCACCGCGGACGCGATCCTGGTCGACCCGCCCCGCGTGGGGCTCCACGCCCATGCCGTGAAGCGGCTCGTTCAGTCGGGCGCGCCGCGCCTCGTCTACGTCTCCTGCAACCCGAGCACCCTCGGCCGCGACCTCGCGCTCCTCTGTGACGAGCGCTACCGGCTGGAATGGGTCCGTCCGGTCGACATGTTCCCCCACACGGCGCACATCGAGTGCGTCGCGGCGCTCTCGCGAAGGAGCTGACCTTGATCCAGGAAACAAGCCGCGCGTCCCACGTCCCGGTCTTCGAAACGACGCTCGAGAACGGTTTGAAGGTCTTGATCCAGGAGGTCCGCCTCGCCCCGGTCGTCTCCTTCGCGGTCTGGTACCGCGTCGGCTCCCGGCACGAGAGCGCGGGGATCACCGGCATCTCGCACCTCCTCGAGCACATGATGTTCAAGGGGACGCCGCGGTTCGGAAAGGGCGAGATCGCCCGCACGCTCCAGCGGATCGGCGCGTCGTTCAACGCCGGCACCTCGCTCGACTACACCTGCTACTACGAGACGCTGAAGAGCGACCGGCTCGAGCTCGCCATGGAGATCGAGTCCGACCGGATGGCGAACGCGGCCATCCCGGAGGAGGAGCACCGGCTGGAGATGACGGTCGTCCGCTCGGAGCTGGAGCGGAACGAGGACAACCCGCACCGCGCCATCTACCAGGAGACGTTCGCGACGGCCTTCCAGGCGCACGCCTACCACTGGCCCACGATCGGCTGGCGAAGCGACGTGGAGGCGATCACGACGGAGCAGATCCGGCGCTACTACCGGACGCACTACATGCCGAACAACGCCACCGCGATCGTGGTCGGCGACGTCGATCGCGAGCGGGCGCTCGAGCGCGTGCGGCACTGGTTCGGCAAGATTCCCGCCGGCGAGCTTCCGGCCGCGCCGGGAACGACCGAGCCGCCGCAGCGGGGCGAGCGGCGCTTCCGGCTTCGCAGGCCGGGCGACACGCGCCACGTCCTCGTGGCGTGGAAGAACCAGGCCGTCTCGCACCCCGATTCCCACGCGCTCGACGTCCTCGGCCTCGTTCTCGGGCATGGCCACACCTCGCGCCTTCATCAGGCGCTGGTGGAGCGCGGCATCGCCGTCGAGGCCGACGCCGCGAACGAGACCGCCCACGATCCCTTCCTCCTCGTGGCGTTCGCGACGGCCGCGCCGGAGCGCGCCCTCGCCGAGGTGGAGGCCGCGATCCTGCGCGAGGCCGATCGGCTTCGCGCCGAGCCGGTCTCCGAGGGCGAGCTGCGCCGCGCGAAGAAGCAGATCGAGGCGGCCTTCTTCTACGCGAGGGACTCCGTGCAGAGCCTCTCGCAGCAACTCGGCTACTACGAGACGATCGCGTCGTGGCGCTATCTGGAGGAATACCCCGATCGGATTCGCGCGGTGACGGCCGAGGACGTGCGGCGGGTCGCCACGACGTATCTCGCGGAGGACGCCCGCACGGTCGGCTGGTTCGATCCGCCCGACGCGGGTCCGGCCGCGGCCCCGGCTCGGGAAGGAGGCGCCGCGTGACGACCGCCTCGACCGGAGCCGTCCGCGGCTCGATTCCCACCTACCGCAGGCTCCTTCCGAACGGGCTCACCCTCCTCGTCCGGGAGAACCACGCGAATCCGACCATTTCCATCCAGGGGCTCGTGAAGGCGGGCGCCCTCTTCGACGGAGGGCGCCAGGCGGGGCTCGCCCGGTTCACGGCGTCGATGCTCGATCAAGGAACGTCCTCGCGGGACGCGCTGGCCCTGGCCTCGTCGGTGGAGGACATCGGCGCCTCGCTTCACTTCGAGGGGGGCGCCGAGAGCGTCACGATCCGCGCCACGATGCTCGCCGAGGACCTCGACGCCGTCCTCGGCGTCCTGGCCGAGGAGCTTCGCGCACCCGTCTTCCCGGCCGGGCAGGTCGAGAAGGTCCGAGCCGACCTGCTGAACGACGTCCGGCTGGCGGAGAGCACCACCTCGAGCGTGGCCGCGCGCCGGGCCAGCGAGCTCATCTTCCCCGAGGGGCACCCCTTCCACGAGCACCGCGGCGGAAGCGAAGCCTCGCTCCGCGCCATCACCCGCGACGACCTGGCGGCGTTTCACCGCGCGCGCTATCGCCCCGACGCCGTCATCCTCGCCCTGGTGGGCGACGTCACGCCCGAGCAGGCCGTCGCCTCGGCCGAGCGCGTCTTCGGCGACTGGGCCCGGCCCGCGGCCCCGCTCGATTTCGCGGTTCCGGCCGCGCCGCCGCCGGCGCGGGCGATCCGCCGCGCGGTCTCGATGCCCGGCCGCTCGCAGGCCGATGTCGTGGTGGCGTTTCCGGGAGTCGCCCGCACCGCGCCCGACTACGACGCCGTCATGATGATGAACTACATTCTCGGCGGAGCCTCCCTCTCGAGCCGCCTGATGGAGAACCTCCGCGACGCGCAGGGGTTGGTATACGGCGTGTACTCCATGCTCCATCCGGGAATCGGGGCGGGTCCGCTCCAGATTCGCGCCGGAACCAATCCCAAGAACGTGGAACGCTGCGTCGTGTCGATCGCCGCGGAGCTGAAGCGGCTCCACGACGAGGGCCCGACCGACGCGGAGATGGAGGCCGCGAAGGGGTACCTGACCGGCGTCTTCCCCGTTCGCCTGGAGGCGAATTCGGGCGTGGCCGCGCAGATCCTCGCGGTGGAGCTCTACGCTCTCGGCGCCGACTACCTCGAGCGCTACGAGTCGATCGTCGGCGGCATCACGAAGGAGGCGACGGCGGAGGCGGCACGGCGATACCTGACCCTCGACCGCTACGTGCTCGCCGTGGCGGGCGACGTTCCGGAGGAGGCGGCCCATGCGCTCTAGGCGATCCGTGCGCGCGGCCGCGTTCGCCGTCGCGGGCCTTCTCGCCGGCGCGCTCCTCGCCCCGTCCCACGCGGAGGCGCGACGGATCTTCGTTCCGAAGACGCACAAGACGCTCCAGGCCGCCATCGACGCGGCCTCGCCGGGCGACACGCTCTGGGTCTCGAAGGGCGTCTATCGAGGCCCCTTCGTCCTCAAGAAGAACCTCCTCCTCTTCGCCGACGCGGGCCCCGAAAGCACCTTCCTCGATGGCGGCGACAGCGTCCGCGTCCTCCACGTGGAAGGGGTGAACGGCGGCGGCCTGGTCGGATTCGGCATCCGGGGCGGGAAGGCCGCCGCGGGAGGCGGCGTCTACTGCGTGCGCGACACGCTCTTCACCCTCGACTACTGCACGCTGTCGAAGAATTGGGAGTCGGGGGTCGCCTTCTGGCAGTGCTCGCAGGTGAAGGTCTCCGGCTGCACCTTCACGGAGAACAAGGGGAGCGCGCTCCAGCTGAACGAGACGACCGGATACCTCATGAACTCGAGATTCATCGGGAACAGCGCCACCGGCGGCGCCGCGCTCTACATGTCGCGGAGCGAGATGGTCCTTCCGGCGCGAAACAACTTCTTCGAGGAGAATCGCGCCGACGAGACGGTGGGGGGCGCCGTCCTCGCCGATTCCTCGAGGATCATTCTCTCCAATTGCCTCTTCCGCCGGAATTCGTCGGCGGTGGCGGGCGGCGCGGTGGCGGCGGTCCAGCGCGCGTTCGTTTCGACCTCCCGCTGCGAATTCATCGAGAACCACGCCGCGCAGGGAGGCGCGCTCCACGCGGACCGGGCCCAGTTTCTGATCGGCTACTCGCTCTTCGTCCGGAACACGGCCACCGCCGGCGGCGCCGCCATCGGCGTCCTGGGCCGGTTCGACGCCAACGTGAACCCGATCTTCACCAACAACACGTTCTACAAGAACAGCACGAACGGATCGGGCGCGACCGTCTTCGCGGTGAAGAGCTCGCCCGAGATCCGGAAGAACATCTTCGTCGTCGAGGGGAAGGACCAGCTCGCGGTCGCCGGCCTCGAGTCGGCGCCTCTCTACGAATGCAATCTCATCCACGACCCCTCCGGCGCCGCCATCGGAAGCCTCCCCTCGTCCGACTCGCTTGTCGGGGATCCCCTCTTCTGCGATCCCGCGAAGGGCGACTTCAGCGTGCGCGACCTGAGCCCCGCCATCCGCGCGGCGTGCGGCCCCGTCGGCGCCCGCCCCGTCGGCTGCAAGTCGTTCCAGGTCCAGCCCGCGCGCTGACCGCGTCGCCCAGGCAATCCGATGGAACCCGCTCTCCCGCCAGCGGGTAAGGAAGATCGGGAGGCACGCCGGATCCCACCGGTATTCTTACAAGGAGGTCCAAACATGTTGTGCGAGAACCAGTTGCTGCCCGTGCGCCGAGTTCTGGCGGCGGCCCTCTCCGTGGCCGCGCTCGGGATGGTGAGCCCGGCCTGGGCGCATCCGACCGACGACGACGATTCAGGCGACAAGAAGGAAGTCCGCGTCTATCGGATGGGGGGCGACGACGACGAGAGCGCTCCCGAGGAGCGAAGCGGGGAGTCGGGCGTCTACCGCTACAAGGTGGAGCGGGCCGACGCGAAGGGCGGGTACCTGGGCGTCCGCGTCCAGGACATCACCCGCGCTCTCCGTCAGGCGCGCGACCTCCCGACCGACGAGGGCGCCCTGGTGAACCGGGTCGAGGACGAAAGCCCGGCCGATGACGCGGGCATCCAGCGCGGCGACGTGATCGTCGAGGTGAACCGCCGGACGATCAAGGATTCCGACGACCTCATCACCGCCATGCAGGGGATCGAGCCCGGATCGAAGGCGGAGGTGGTCCTCATTCGCGATGGCCTCCGGAAGACCGTGAAGGTGGACGTGGCGAAGCGCCCCCGCGATATGATGATGGTCGCCCCCGGCTTCCGGTGGCGAAGCGACAGGTCGATGGATCCCGAAGAGATGCGCCAGCTGCGCGAGAAGCTTCGCCACATGGATCCGGAAAAGATGCAGGGCGAAATGCGTATGATGATGCCTGGACCGGAGTTCCGGGATCAGATGGATCAACTTCGGGAGCAGATGGACCAGCTCCGGGAGCAGATTCGGGAGCTTCGCGAGGAGCTTCGCGAGTCGCGGGACGAGCCTCGGGGTAGCCGCTCGGGGAGCTGAAGGCCCGCTGGATCCGGCGGGTGGGGCCGTCCATCCCCGCCCGCCGGGCTTCCCGGCTTGGTTCACCCCCCTGGGCGTGCTAAAATATGTGAAATTCCGGTCCTCCAGCCGGTCTTTTTGAAGATTCCGCTTCATAACGGCCTGCCCAATCCGATAACTCTGGAGAAGGCAAGTGCTTGCCTTCATTCCACCGCACGACATGGACGACGTCCGGAAGAGGGCTCAACGACGATGATTTCTCTAGTCTTGGCTCGACGTGTTGCATTGGGATTGGGAATGGCGCTCCTCCTGGAGACGCCCGCGGCCGCTTTGGCCGTGGAGGCGCTCCCGGCCGGGGCGACGGGTGGGGCTCGAGCTGGGACGTCCGCGCTCGCCGCGGCGACGCCTTCGGTCAAACAGACCAAGCCGCCCACTCGGCGACGCAGGAGCCGCCGCCGCTCCGTGCAGACCCTTCGGCTGCCCGCGGTGACGCCGTACGGCATTCCGCGCCTCCACGTGAAGGCGGCCTACGTCGTCGACGAGGCGACGGGGCGGGTTCTCTTCCAGAAGAATCCCGAGCGGATCCTGCCGATCGCGAGCCTCACCAAGCTCGTGACGGCCATGGTTCTCCTCGACACCGAGCCCGATTGGGACCGGACCGTGGAAGTTCTTCCCGAGGACGTGAAGAACTCCAGCCGCTCCCGCATCCGGCCGCGTGAAGAGATCACGGTGCGCGACCTCATCCACGCCTCGATCATGTCGAGCGACAACGTCGCCACGAAGGCGCTGGCCCGCACCTGCGGCCTCACGCACGACGAGTTCGTCAGCCGGATGAACCAGAAGGCCGAGTCGCTCGGCCTCACGGGGACGCACTTCGTGGAGCCGACCGGGCTGAGCGAGCAGAACGTCGCGACCGCCGAAGGGGTGGCGCGCCTTCTGAACGCGGCCGCGGCGAACCCGATCGTCAGCGCCATCATGCAGAAACCGAGCTACAGCTTCGCGTCGAATCGGAAGGTGCACAATCTGGTCAACACGAACCGGCTTCTCCACAGCAATCTGCGGATCACCGGCGGAAAGACGGGCTTCATCAACGAGGCCGGCTACTGCCTCGTGACGAAGGTCGAGTCGCCGACCGGCGCCGCCGTCACGGCCGTCGTGCTCGGCGCTCCCAGCAACGCGCTCCGCTTCGCCGAGGCTCGCCGCATCCTCGATTGGACCTTCCGCTTCGGCCTCAACCGCCCCGAGCTCGGTGCGGACGGGGAGAGTGAATAGAGCGTGCTGGTCCGACACGCGCGACACGCGGCCAGTCGGGCCCTCGGTTCACGAATCCTCGTAGCGGCGCTCGTCGCCGCTTCGCTTCTCGCACCCAACTTCGCCCTCGTCGCGGCCGCGGATGACGCGCCCGTGGCCGGGGCGTTCGTCTATCCGGTGGGCGACGAGCTCGACTACACGAAGGGCCGCTCCGGCGAAGGGGGCGGCTTCTACGTTTCCGACGAGTATCTCGCCACGCGGAACGCCACGAGGAAGCGAAAGGCCCGCATCCATCGCGGAGTCGATCTCGCGAACGGACGGGGCGGCGCCGAGGTCCGGTCGATCGCGTCGGGCGTGGTCGTCGTGGCCGACGCGAACGCGCTCATCAAGTACCGGAAGAAGCAGAAGATGAAGCTCCCGAAGGTCGTGAACGGGAAGCGCGTCTACGTCACGAGCTACCGATACCGCACGGGCTACAAGTGGCGGACGGGATGGGGCAATTACGTCGTGGTCCGCCACACGCTCCCGAACGGCGAGACGATCCATTCCCTCTACGGGCACCTGGCGCCGAAGTCGGTGATCGTGAAGCGGGGCGACGTGATCGCGGCGGGGCAGCCCCTCGGGAAAGTCGGCCGCACCGGCCGCGCGTCGTCGGCCCATCTCCACCTCGAGGTCCGAAAGGCGCTCCCCGTCGAGTCGCTCGCGGAGGGCGAGGAAGTGGACGTCGAGGACGAGCCGACCGTGCAGGAGCGCTCCTTCGCGAAGATTCCGACGGTCGATCCCTTGACCTTCCTCGAAGCCCATGTCCGGCGTTTCGAGGATCTCGACCCGGGCACCTGGCAGGCGCGCTACGCGCTGGCCGCGGCGCGCGACGGCATCATCCCCGCGGATCGCGACAAGTTCGAGCCCGACGCCGCCATCACCCGCGCCGACTACTTCCGCGCGCTGGTGAGCGCCTTCGGGCTCGCGACGCCCTTCACCAAGGACGACTTCTCCTCCAGCGTCGACGCGCTCGTCGACGCCGGAATTCTCGATGCCGCCTCGAGCCGCTCCTACAGCGGCCGCGACAACATGAAGCGCGACGAGGCGCTGGAGCTCCTGCTCCGCTGCCTGGAGCGCGGAGCCGCCCGCGCTCGGACCCTCGGGGCCATCAAGCCCGACGCCCTGGCGCTCGACTTCAACCGCCAGTTCGCCGGCGACGAGGCCGCCCGGGCGGCGATCGCGGAAGCCCGCGCGAAATCGGAAGCCGATTACCGCGCGAGACAAAAGCAGGCCGCCGCGGAGCGCGCGAGGCTGGCCAGGGCCGCGAAGGCGAAGGGAAAGCCGGTGCGGGTGAAGTCGAAGCCGGTGAAGCGCCTTCCCTTCATCCCGCCCCTCGATCCGGGGTTCGAGGCGCTGGCCAAATCGACCGAGCGCCTGACGCGCGCCGAGTCGTGTCTCCTCTTCGCTTCGGCCCTCCGGCTCCACGCCGAGAAGGTATCGGCGCTCCAGAAGGCCGCCTCCAGAGTTCCGACGAGCGGCTAGCCGCTCGCTCCTTCGCTGCCGTACTCTTCCCCCATGACCTACCTGGGACCGGCGCGCCCCGTGCTCGTTCACGGCGAGGGTTGCCATGTCTGGGACCGCCAGGGCCGCCGCTATCTCGACGCCACCTCCGGCGCCTTCTGCGTCACCTTCGGCTACACGCGCCCCGACCTGGTCGAGGCGATGCGGAGCGCGGCCGGGCGGCTTCCCTTCGCGCGGGCGTCGATCTTCGATAGCGAGGCGGCCGAATCGTATCGATCGCTCCTTCTCGGCGCGGCGGGGGCTCCCTACGCGCGCGTACTGCTGACCTCCTCCGGGAGCGAGGCGGTCGACGCCGCGATGAAGATCGCGATCGCCTACCAGCGCGCCGTCGGCCGGCCGGAGCGGACCGCCGTCCGCTCGCTCGCCGGCCATTACCATGGCGCCACGCTCGGCGCGCTGCGAGTGACGGGGTGGGAAGCTCGGCGCGAACCGTATCGCGAATCGCTCGGCCCCCGCCTCGACGGCCTGCCGCGGCCGGGTGACGGGAGCGCGGCCTTCATCGCCGAAACGATCCCGGTGGCCGGCGGCGGCGTGGCGCTCCCCGAGCCGGGCGAGCTCACGCGGCGGCGAGGGGCGTGCGACGCGGCGGAAGCGCTCTGGATCGCCGACGAAGTTCTCACCGGATTCGGACGCTGCGGCGCGCTCTTCGCCTGGCAGCGCCTGGCGGAGCGGGAGGACGCGCGCGGCGAGCGGCCCGACCGGGACGCGAATCCCGATCTCGTCGTCTTCGGGAAGGCGGCGGGCGCGGGATTCGCCGCACTCGCGGGGGTGCTCGTCGCGGCGCGCGTCGCCGAAACGCTCGATGGGGCGGCCGCGGCGGGGGGCGAGCGATTCAGCCACGTTCAGACCTACGGCGGAAATCCGATCGCCTGCGCGGTGGGGCGCGCCGTGCTGGAGGCGCTCCACTACGAACTCTGGTTCGAGCGGGCCCGCTCGATGGAAGCGGAGCTGCGGGAGCTGGCGGCCGAGGCGGCCCTCCCCGGTGGGGAGGGTGTCGAGGCGTACGGCGCGCTCGTCGGCTTCGGATCGAAGACGACCGGGGCCGATTATCTCGCCCGCGGGCTTCTCGTTCATCAGGCGGACGGGGATCGCCGAGTCGTCGCCCCGCCGCTCGCGTTCGGCGAGGCCGAGTTCGAGGAGCTGCGGAGCGCTATTTCCCCGCGCGGTAGGTGATGACCTGCACGCGCTCGAGCGTCACGAGCCCGTCGGCGACCATCTCGTCGAGCGCGGGGAGGAAGGCCTCGATCTGGTCCGCGCGATCGACGATCTCCACCACGATCGGTAGGTCCTCGCTCAGGCGAAGCACCTTCGCCGTGTGAATCCGGCTCTTCGCGCCGAACCCCATGAGGCCGCGGAGGACCGTCGCGCCGGCCAGCCCCGACTCGCGCGCGCGCATCACGATCGCCTCGTAGAGCGGCTTCCCGTGCCACTGGTCGTTCTCGCCGATGAAGATCCGGACGAGCTTTCCTTCGCCTTCGAGTTTCATGCCCCTTCCCTTTTCCGGTGACCCGGTCGTCAGACCTTCATCGCCGCGGCCCAGCCGAGCCACGCCGCCGCGAGCCCCAGGACGAGCTGCGCCGCCACGTTCGCGAAGCCGCGAAGCGGATCTCCCGTTCTCATCAGCTCGACCGTCTCCCAGGCGAAGGCGGAGTAGGTGGTGAAGCCGCCGCAGAAGCCGACCATGATCGCCGTGCGCCAGGTCGGGCTCATCGCCGCGCGCTCGAGTGCGAGCGTCGCCACGAATCCCACGATGAAGGAGCCGATCACGTTGACCGAGAGCGTTCCGTATGGGAACGTCGAGCCCGTGAAGCGCTGAACCGCGCCCTGGAGTCCGTACCGGGCCAGGGTGCCCGCGAATCCGAAGAGGCCGACCATGAGCGCGCGCATCACGCGGAAACCATACCGCATTCGAATGACGGAATCCGCACTTCCGTGGGTGGCGGGAGTCCTCCTCCCCCTCTCGCTGGCCGCGCTCCTTCTGGCCGGATGCGCCGCCGAGCGCCAGGTGATCCAGCCGGGCGCGGGGCTCTCCGCCGACACGCTCCGCGCCGACGGCCTGGCGCTCGTCGGCATCACGGTCCTGGACGAGGTGGAGCAGTTGCGGCCGCCGCTCGTGGCGACGTTCGAGAAGGTGCTCGCGGCCATTCGCCCCGATCTGCCGATCGGGCCGGCGTCGGTCGCGCGCGACGCGCTCGGTCTCCCCGCCTACCGGAAGCTCCTCTTCGCCTACCAGGAGACGGGGCGGCTCGAGCCCGAAGAGCAGGCGGCGCTGGCGAAGGCGCTCGGGCCGGGGGTTCGCTACGCCATTCTCGCGCGCGTGGAGAAGAACACGGTCCGCCTCTCCGGAGGCGGGCTCCCCCAGCAGGGCTCGCCTACGATGGGAGGCTCCCCGTCGATGCGCCCGCCTTCGAGCGCGAGCCGCGACGCCCGAATCCGATTCACGATCTACGACCTGGCGGAGAGTCGCGGGGTGTTCGAGGCGACCTACGCCAGCTCGTCCGACAACTGGGCCGCCTATCGCTCGGACGCGCCTCCCGAGAAGGGGTCCCCGAGCGTCGACTTCCACACGATCGGCGCGTCGGGCGACATGCGTGAATCGCTACCCGAGTCGGGCCCCGATACGCCTTCGCTCGCCGACGCGCTGGTCGAGGGATACCGCGCGTTCGCCCTCGATCTTCCCGCCGCGACGAAGAAGGCCGCTCCCGACTCCTCGGCCGCGCGCTAGTCCCGCCCCCGGCTATTCCGCCGCGCGCCTCGAGCGGAGCCAGGCGGCCGCGTGGCCCCACGCCTCCGACACCACGACGCCGCCCAGGATGAGCGCGCCGCCCAGGTACTCGCGCGCGTGCATCCGCTCGCCGAAGAAGACTCCGGCGAAGATCGCCGCGAAGACCGGCTCGAGGGAGAAGATGAGGGTCGCCTTGATCGGGGAGGTCTGGCCCAGGGCCCACGTCTGGAGCGCGATGACGAGCGCGGTGGCGGCGACCGCGAGGTAGACGAGCGTCCACCAGGGGATCTCGTTCCACGGCGTGCCGATCCCGCCCCGCGCGGCGACGAAGATCCAGCCCATGGCGGCGGCCCCCACGATCTGGACGATGGTGAGCGACATCGGGTCGCTCCGCCGGACCAGCATGTTCGTGATGACGACCTGGACCCCGAAGGTGAAGGAGGTCCCGAGCGTCCAGATGTCTCCCGGCGCGAGCGAGAAGCCGGCGTCGGAGGAGAAGGCGTAGAGCCCGGCGAGGATGAGCGCGATGCCGAAGTACTCCCCGACCTTGGGGCGCGTCTTCGTGAGCATCATGGCGACGACCGGCACGACGGCGACGTACGTCCCGGTGATGAAGGCCGAGCGCGACGCCGAGATCGTGGCGAGGCCGATGACCTGGGTCAGGTATCCGGCCCCGAGCCAGAGCGCGATGTGGTTTCCGTCGATCGCGGCGCGGCGCGTGATCGGCCAGACGCGGCGCCCGTAGAGGGCGATGAGGACGATCGACGCCATGGTGAAGCGGAGCGCCATGAGATCGATGGGATGGAGGACCTTCACCGAATCGCGCAGGAGCGCGAAGGTGGTCCCCCAGATCGCGGCGACGAGGAGGAGCGCTAGGTCGGCGCGGTTCACGACTCCGCGGTGGTGCCGCGGCGCGTGGCTCGGGCCGGTTTCGCCCCCAGCTCCTTGATGGCGAAGGCGAGGCTCTCCAGCTCGATCGAGAGGTTCACGGTGCGAAGCGCCGTGGTCGGCGGGATCTGGATGCGGCGGTGCGCAAAGTTGAGGATGCCATGCATCCCCGCCGCCACG
>DASTKG010000023.1:0-17045 GCA_035716005.1 Candidatus Eiseniibacteriota bacterium | reverse complement strand
GTTGAACTCGATGCCGATCGAGCCGTCCTCCCGCTTCGGCTTCACGATCACCGGGAAGTGGAGGTCGTCGGACCACTGGAGCCGCCCCTGATAGACGGTGGCGAAATGGGGGGAGCGTATGCCGTGGAAGGCGAAGAGGCGTTTGGCGACCGCCTTGTCCTGCGCGAGGTGAAGCCCCGCGGGGCCCGACCCGGTGTAGGGAAGCCCCAGCAGGTCGAGGTAGGCGGCGAGATTCACGTCCTTCGTGTCGTCGCCGGCGTACGATTCGGTGAGATTGAAGACGAGATCGACGTCCGCGCCGGCGAGCGCCTTCAGCGAGCGCGGCTTGCCGTCGACGCAGAGCGACACGCACGTGTGGCCGCGCCGCTCGAGCGCCGTCCGGATCTCCTCGCGGTCCGATTTCTCGCGCCGGCGCTTCCGCTTGGGCGGGGCGTCGCTCGCGGCCTCGGCCGCCTGCTCGGCCTCGGCGGCTTCGCGATCCACGTACCACTCGTCGTAGAGAATGCCGATGCGAAGCGGGTTGTCGCTCATGCGGACGAAACGTACCACGCTCCACGCGGGGCGGGTAGGGGGATCGGCTCGAGGGGGCCGCGCCGCGGGCGGCCATCGCCCCCTTGCGCGGATCGGCGCTCCGGCCGCAAAGTCCCCGCATGACCGAGCCGAAGCCGCCGCTCTATTCGAGCCCCGAGATCTACGAAGTCGCGTTCGGGTGGGACCTGGCGCGGGAGATCGATTTCTACGAAACGTGTTTCCGCGCGCACGCGCGGACGAAGGTCCGGCGCGTTCTCGAGCCCTGCTGCGGAACGGGACGAATGCTCGAGGCCTTCGCGCGGCGCGGGTACGAAGCCGTCGGCTACGATCGGAGCGCGGAAATGGCGGCGTTCGCCGACGCCCGGCTCCGGCCGCTCGGCGGCGCGGCCTTCGAGGGCGACATGGAGTCGTTCACGGCGCCGGGACGTTTCGAGGCCGCGATCAACCCGGTGAACTCGATCGGCTACCTGCTGGAGGACGCTCCGTTCGCCTCGCACCTGGAGCGGATGGGCCGGATGCTCGTCCCGGGCGGCATCTACGTCGTCCAGATCTCGTACGGCGGCGAGCCCCCCGAGCTCGCGCGATTCGGCCCCTGGGGAAATCGGGGCAACGGACTCTCGACCACGCTGACCTGGATGGTGGAGCGGGAGGACGAGGCGGCGAAGCGAAGTCATCAGCGCTGCGTCGTCACGGCGCGCCGCGGATCGTGGCGGCGGCGAATCGAGGAGGAGCACCTCCTCCGCTATTGGACGCAGGACGATTTCGATCGCCTGGTGGCGGGGAGCCCCTTCCGGCTCGAGGCGATCTACTGGGATCGATTCGAGCCCTTCCCGCTCGAATGGAAGCGCTACGGGGAGCACGGGAACCTCTACCACGTCCTCCAGCGCCGCTGACGCGGCGGGGGGCTCCGCCGCGCGATCGCGAGCCGGAGAAGCGCGGCGTCAGCGCTTCGGAAGGGAAGCGGCGATCCCCTCCACGATGGCGACGAGACTGTCGGGCTGATCCCGCATGACGAGATGTCCCGACGCCATCACGCGGTGCCCCTCGACCGGTCCCGCCGTCCGATAGCCGAACGCCTCCTGCATCTGCTCCCACGTCCGCGAGACGGGCCACGTCGCTTCGGCGGCGACGACGTGCACCGGCGTCTTCAGGTTCTTGATCCGGGGCCGGAGATCGGCCTGCCACGCGTCCTTCAAGTAGGCCGTGAGGACCTCGGGCGGCGTCCTCAGCGCGAGCGCGACCGCCGAATCGCATTCGACCGGATCGACCGACATGACCTCGAACATGACGCGAACGAGCGAGGGGTAGCGCTCCTTCAAGTGAAGCTCGAGGGTCGCCGTCCGGATCGAGTCCCGCGGGGTGTAGGCGCCCATGTCGATCACCACGACGGCGGCGGCCCGCTTCGGATGCGCCACCGCCTCCTCGAGCGCCACCCATCCACCGTAGGAGTGTCCCACCAGGATGGCCCGCTCCACCTTCTCCTTCGCGAGCGCGCGATCGACGGCGGCGGCCACCGACTTCACGTCGACCTTCGCGATCGCGGGCGACGCGCCGTGCCCGGGAAGCTCCACGCGGATGACGCGGTGGTTGGCGACCAGGGCCGGCATCACCAGGTCCCAGACGCTGCGGTCGCTTCCGGCGCTGTGAATCAGGACGATGGCGGGCTCGCCCATGCCGTTCGAGTCGCTCCAGGGCGGGAGATCGCCGGCGACGAGGAGGCTGGAGGCGAGGACGAGTAGAATCGGGGCGAGGTAGGCGAAGGGGCGTCGCATCGGCTAGGTGGTCCTCCGGTGAACCGCGAGCGCCGACGCCTGATCGGTCGGCATGAGGAGAATCTGCTGGACGTTCACGTGCGCCGGGCGGGTCACGGCCCACGCCACCGCGTCCGCGACGTCCTCGGCCCGCAGCGGGCGCACCCCCTTGTACACCGACCGGGCCCGTTCCGCGTCGCCCTTGAAGCGGACGAGGCTGAATTCGGTCTCCGCCAGCCCGGGCTCCACGTTGATGATCCGTACGCCGGTGCCGAGGACGTCGTAGCGGAGCGCGTCCGAGATGGCGCGCACGGCGAACTTCGTGGCGGCGTAGACGGCGCCGCCGCCGTAGACCTGATGGCCCGCCACGGAGCCGATGTTCACCACGTCGCCCGCGCCCCGCGCGACGAGGCGGGGGAGGCAGACGCGCGTGACGTGGAGGAGGCCCTTCACGTTCGTGTCGATCATCTGGTCCCAGTCGTCGGGATCGCCCGCGTGCACCGGATCGAGCGCGAGGGCGAGCCCCGCGTTGTTCACCACGATGTCGAGACGGCCGAGGAGATCGTCCGCCCGTCCGAGCGTTCCGTCGACCGACGCGCGGTCGCGCACGTCGAAGGCGAGGATCTCGGTCTCGACGGAGTGGCGCTCCCGCAGCTCCGCCGCGAGGCGCTCCAGCCGGTCGGCGCGCCGCGCGTTCAGGGCGACGTGGCATCCCTCGGCGGCGAGCCGGCGGGCGATGCCCTCTCCGAAACCGCTCGAGGCGCCCGTGACGAGGGCCCAGCGGCCCTGGAGGGGTAAGGTCATGCGGGGAGAATAGCACGCCCCGGCCGGTCCCCCGCCGCGCGGCGTGTTGACGCGCGCCGCAGGTCGACTAGACTCGGCTCGTCCGGGGTCGCGGACGCGCGAAACGTCGTGCTCCAGGGAGGGGCCATTCTCGATCTGCTGGTGGTGGGTGGCGGGATTCACGGCGTCGCGGTGGCTCGCGACGCGGCGATTCGCGGTCTTTCCGTCCTGCTCGTCGAGCGCGCCGATCTGGCCGGCGCGACGAGCAGCCGGACGTCGAAGCTCATCCACGGCGGCATCCGCTATCTCGAGCATGGCGAGTGGCATCTGGTGCGCGAGGCGCTCCGCGAGCGCGCCGTTCTCCTCGGCATCGCCCCCGAGCACGTCCGTCCCCTCACCTTCCTCCTCCCGGTCTACCGCGGCGAGGGCCGGCCGCGGTGGATGCTCGACCTCGGACTCTCGCTCTACGGGCTTCTCGCGGGGCGCGACCCGCTCGCCGCCCATCGTCGCCTCGACGCCTCGGCCGCGCGCGCCGCGGAGCCGGGGCTTCGAGCCGAGAGGCTCGCGGGGGGATACCTCTTCCACGACGCGCAGATGGACGACGCGCTCCTCTGCGTCGCCACCGCGATCGCGGCGGAGCGCGCCGGCGCCGCGATCCGGACCTACACCGAGGTGCGCCGGCTCGAGCGCGCCGGAACGGGATGGCGCGCGCGTCTCGCCGACCTCGAGCGGGGCGTCGAGGAGGCGGTGGAGGCGCGCTGGGTGGTGAACGCGGCGGGCCCCTGGGCCGACGACGTCCGCGCTCTCTGCCGTCCGGGAGTCGATCCCGTGGTGAGGCGGACGCGCGGAACGCACGTCGTCCTCGAGGGCGCGCTCGCGTCGCACGCGCTCCTTCTCACCGCGCGCCGGGACGGCCGCGTCTTCTTCGTTCTTCCCTGGGAGACGCACACGGTCGTCGGCACCACCGACGTCGACGAGAGCCGCGATCCCGGCGAGGTCGGTCCCGCGGCCGACGACGTTCGCTACCTCCTGGAGGAGGCGTCGCGCGCCCTTCCCGCGGCCCGGAGCGCGCGGGCCGTTCGCGCGTTCGCGGGCGTGCGGCCCCTGGCCGGCACCGCGACGCGAGGGGGCGCCCCCTCCGCGAACCGCCGGGAGCACCGGGTTCTCGTGGAGGAGGGAGTCGTGAGCGTGATCGGCGGGAAGTACACGACGCATCGCTCGCTCGCCGCCGCGGTCGTCGATCGGATCGTGACGGCCGACGGACGTCGCGCCTCCCCCTCCGGCACGGCCGACTCCCGTCTCGCCGTCGGCCGCGAGGAGGGCATCGCGGCGCTCGCTAGATCGCATCCGCGTCTCCTCGATCTTCCGGGCGGGCTCCGCCTTCGCGAGGCGGAGGTGGCGTTCGCCGTCCGCGTCGAGAAGGCGAAGCGGCTCGACGACGTCCTTCTCCGGCGAACGAGGCTCTGGCTCGACGGCCGCGCGCTCCGCGAGGCGGCGGGGCCCGCGTCGGAGTGGATGGCGCCGCTCAGGGGATGGGACGATCGCGCGCGGCGCGATCAGGCCCGGCGATTCCTCGAATCGCTGGAGGACGAGGCACGCGCGCTCCAGGAGGCCGCACCATGAGAATCCTCGCCATCGATCAGGGAACGACGGGCACCACCGCGCTCCTCCTCGACGGCCGCGCCCGAGTGGTGGCGCGCGGCTACGCCGAGTTGCCGCAGCATTTCCCCAAGCCGGGCTGGGTGGAGCACGACGGGGAGGAGATCTGGGCGTCCACCCTGCGCGCGCTGTCGGAGGCGCTCCGGCGCGGCGGGCTCTCGCGCGGCGCCGGCATCGACGCCGTCGGGATCACGAACCAGCGCGAGACGACGCTCCTCTGGGATCGGAAGAGCGGGCGGCCCGTGGCGCGGGGAATCGTCTGGCAGGATCGCAGGACGAGCGAGCGATGCGACGCGCTCCGCCGCGCCGGCGCCGAGCCGGGCATCGCGCGCGCCACGGGGCTGAGGCTCGATCCTTACTTCTCCGCCACGAAGCTCGAGTGGCTCCTCGACCGGGTTCCGCGCGCGAGATCGCGAGCGAAGCAGGGCGCGCTCGCCTTCGGCACCGTCGATTCGTGGCTACTCTGGAACCTGACCGGCGGAAGAACGCACGCCACCGATCCGACGAACGCGAGCCGCACGCTCCTCTTCCACCTGCGCCGGCTCGATTGGGACGAGACGCTCCTCGATCGATTCGGCGTGTCGCCGGCGCTCCTTCCGGAGGTGCGTCCCTCGGCGGGGGAGTTCGGCGTGACCCGGGGCGTCCCCGGGCTCGCCGACGGCATTCCGATCCTCGGCGTCGCCGGGGATCAGCAGGCGGCGCTCTTCGGCCAGGGGTGCGTCACGGCCGGCGGCATGAAGAACACCTACGGGACCGGCTGCTTCCTCATGCTCCACACGGGCGCGCGTCCGGTGCGCCCTCGCGCGGGACTCATCGCCACGGTGGCGTGCGGCCCGCGCGGCGAGGCGGCGTACGCGCTCGAGGGGAGCGTCTTCGTGGCGGGCGCGGCGATCCAGTGGCTTCGGGACGGGCTCGGGATCCTGGCCGACGCGGGCGAGAGCGAGGCGATCGCGCGCTCGGTGCCCGACACCGCCGGGAGCCACCTCGTTCCCGCGTTCACCGGGCTCGGCGCGCCCTACTGGCGCCCCGACGCGCGGGGCATCTGGTGCGGCCTCACGCGCGGGACGACGCGGGCCCATCTGGTCCGCGCGGCGCTCGAATCGATCGCGCAGCAGAGCTGCGACGTGGTGGAGGCGATGCGCCGGGAGAGCGGCGTGTCGATCCGCTCGCTGCGCGTCGACGGCGGCGCGACGCGAAACGATTTCCTGATGCAGCTCCAGGCCGACCTCCTGGGAATCGAGGTCGAACGGCCGGCGATGGTCGAGAGCACCGCCCTCGGCGCGGCCTATCTGGCGGGAATCGGGGCGGGCTTCTGGGGGCGGCGCGAGAAGGCGCCCGAAGCGGCGGGGAAGATGTCCCGCTTCCGTCCGCGGATCGGAGCCGCCGCGAGACGACGAATGCGGGCCGGATGGGCCGCCGCCGTCGCGCTCATCGCGCGCGATGGACGGCGCTCATGACGATCGGGGAGCGCGACTAGCGGGAGGGCCGCGCCTCGATCCAGGCGGCCGCTTCCCGGGCGATCCGCGGGCCGTCCGGCTCGTTCAGGATTTCGTGGTAGAGCCCCTCGTAGAGCCGAAGCTCCGCCATGCCGGGCGGAGCGGACTTCGCCCACCGCTCGCTTCCGACCGGACTCGAGATCACGTCTCCCGTTCCATGGATCACCAGAGCCGGCACCGGGAGACGCGGCGCCGACTTTCGAAGCGCGTCGGTCACGGCCCGGAATTCGAAGAAGAGCCTCGCGCTCATCACGTAGTGGACGAGCGGATCCTCGTTGTGGGCGCGAACGACCTCGGGATCGTGCGAGAGCATCGAGGGAAGAATCGTCGTCTGCTGCGAGAAGCCGGGCCAGAGACGCACGATGACCTGCGCCAGGCGGACCTTGAGCATCGTGGCCCGGAGCACGACCTCGAACGGCGGGGCGGAGAGGACGACTCCGCGAAGTTCGTCGGGGCGGCGCAGGGCCCATTCGAGCGCGAGGAGAGCCCCCATGCTGTGGCCGATCAGCGCGACCGGCGGCCCGCCGCGTTCGCGGGGGCGGGTCCACCACGCTTCCATGGCCGCGCGGTATTCGTCCCACGATTCGACATGCCCGCGAGGTCCGTACGAGCGTCCGTGGCCCGGAAGATCGATCGCCTCGACCACGAACCCCTTCTCGACGAGCGCCTGCACGGCGCGGCCGTAGCGGCCGGCGTGATCGCCGAGGCCGTGGACGATTCCGACCCGGCCGCTCGGGCCGGCGGGATTCCACTCCTGTCCCGCGACGATCCCTCGGCGAGGAATCTCGAGGAGGAACTCACGGCTCGGAATCGACGCGTCGGTTTTCGTGGGGTCGAGTCGCCGGATAGGCTCGGTCATGACGTTCGAACTATACCGGGACGCGTCGCCGGCATCCAGCCGGCGATTCCTTCCGCTCGGGGCAAGGCTGCATCCCATCGCGATTTCCGGCATCCATAGGCAAGACGTTTTCCGAGACGTTCTCCATCCGACCGAGCCCGAGCCGACCATGAATCGAAATCAAACATCCGCTTTGGATGCCGACCTAGACCTCCTCGATGCCTACTCCAAAGCCGTCGTCGGCGCGGTGGAGCGCGTCGCTCCTTCGGTCGTCTGGATTCACGTGGAGCGGCCCTCGCGGGGCCGCGGGTCGCCGGCGCCGCGCGGAACGGAAGTCGCCAGCGGCTCCGGGTTCGTCTTCACCCACGACGGCTTCATCCTGACCAACAGCCACGTCGTCCATGGCGCCGCCCGGATCGACGTCGTGCTCGGGGACGGCTTCCGAGCCGTGGCCGATCTCATCGGCGACGACCCCGACACCGACCTGGCCGTCATCCGCGTGCAGGCTCCGAACCTGGTCCCGGCCCAATTCGGCGATTCCCAGCGGGTTCGCGTCGGCCAACTCGCCGTGGCGGTCGGGAATCCGTACGGGCTCGAGTCGACCGTCACGGCGGGGGTGGTCAGCGCCCTCGGCCGGAGCCTCCGGGCCCAGACCGGACGGCTCATCGACAACGTCATCCAGACCGACGCGGCCCTGAACCCCGGGAACTCGGGGGGCCCACTTGTGAACACACAAGGGAACGTAATCGGGGTAAACTCTGCCGTCATTCTGCCCGCGCAGGGAATCTGCTTCGCCATTGCCGCGAACACAGCCCAGTGGGTAGCGACCCAATTGATTCAGACCGGCCGTGTGCGCCGGAGCGTGCTCGGAATCTCGGGCCAGGCCGTGCCGTTGGGCCGGCGTCTGGCCCGCCACCACCGCCTCGATCAGGCCTCGGCGGTGCGCGTGACGTCCGTCGTTCCGGGGGGACCGGCGGCGCGCGCTGGAATTCAGGAAGGCGACGTACTCGTTTCGTTCGGTGACCGCCCGGTGCGGGGAATCGACGACCTGCAGCGCTACCTCGGCGGCGAAGCCGTGGGCGCGGAGGTCGAGATCTCCGCGGTGCGGCGAGCCGAGCTTGTCCGATTGACCGTGGTGCCCGCCGAAGCGGACTAGACGCCCGCCGGGCGGCGCGGGCCACGAGGAGGGGACGTGACCCGAAGAACGAATTTCACGCTTCAAGGTTTCCGGCGGGCCGCCGCGGTCGCGGCCGGCTTGACGCTCGCGGTCGCGCTGGCGGCCGGCCGGAGCGCCGCGCAAGACGACGCGGGCACCGCCGACGCGCCTCGGCGGGTGCTTCTCGGGATGAGTCCCGACAGCGCCCTGACCGGCGCGCTCGCGCAGATCACGGGAACACCCCTGACGCTCTCCGACGCGACCGCTCAGGCGCTCGAGCAGGCGACCGACGTGCGCGAGGCGCGCGGCGCGATGTTGGCGGCCCGTGGCGCCATGCGCTCGGAGAAGGGAGCGTTCGACCCCGAGCTCTTCGCGGCCTACTCCCAAGCCGAGGCGGACGCGCCGCAGTCGACGCCCTTCGCCGGCGCGAGCGTGCTTCGCACGAAGGAGATCTTCGCCTCGGGCGGAGCGCGCGTGAAGCTCCCGATCGGCACGGAGCTTTCGGCGTCGCTCGAGACCTCGAAGCTCGAATCCAACTCGGTTTTCTCGGCGCTGAATCCTCAGTACGACGCGGCCGCCGCGTTCCGATTCCGCCAGCCCCTCTTGAAGGGATTCGGTCCCGCCGCCTGGGGCGCTCGGAGCGCGGCCAGCCGCGACTTCGAGGCCGCCCAGGCTCGTTACGAGGACGTCGTGGCGCGGACTCGCGCGGTCGTCGAGCAGGTCTACTGGGATCTCTACGCGGCGGAGCGCGACCTCGCGGTCCAGCGCCTCCTGCGCGACAACGCGAGATCCTTCCTCGACCAGGCCGAGCTGCGCGGCAAGGCGGGGATCGTCGGCCCCGTCGTGGTCGCCAACGCCCGCGTCTTCCTCTCCGAGCAGGAGCAGGCCGTGCTCGACCGCGAGGAGCAGTACGACAAGATCTCCGACCGGCTCGGCTCGCTCCTCGGCCGGCGTCCCTCCTCCGAATCGGCGCGCTATCGCCCGATCGACAATCCGCCGCACGACTTCGCCGTCGAGCCCGAGGACTCGGTCGTGGCGCGCGCCATGGTCAACAATCGCTCCCTGGCCGCGGGCGAGCGGGACGTCGCCTCCGCGCGGGCCCGCGCGCTCGAAGCGAAGTGGAACATCTATCCCCAGCTCGACGTCGTCGGCTCCATCGGAGGCGTCGGCCTTTCGGGGACGAGCCAGGACATCGTCTTCGGCGGGGACACGCTTCGAACCACCTACACGGGCGACCTCGGCGACGCGACGTCCGACGCGGTCGACCGGAGCTTCCCGAACTGGTCCCTCGGCGCCGTCCTCTCGATTCCGATCGGCTTCCGGCAGGGGAGGGGGGAGCACGAGCGCACGAAGGGCGAGCTGGAGCAGGCGGAGCAGCGCTACATCGCCGCCCGACGCTCCCTGGAGGAGCAGGTTCGCGCCGCCCATCGCGAGCTGGTCCATTCCGTGAAGCGGCTCGAAGCGGCGCGCATGGGCATCGACGCGGCGCTGGAGCAGGCGCGCGTCGGACTCCTCGAGTACGGGCTCGGCAAATCCACCTCCTTCGATCTCGTCCGCATCGGCGCGGACGTCGCGTCATCCCAGCAGCGATACTCGGCGGCGCTCGTCCGCACCGCCAAGGCCGTCGCGGAAATTCGCTGGCTCACGTCGGGCGGCGTTGCCGCCGACGCCACTTCAACGGGGAAAACCACGCCATGACCCGTCCGTCTCATCTCCGGACCCGCGCCACGGCGCGCGTCCTCGCGTCTCTCGCGCTCCTGCTCCTCGCCTCCAGCGGCTGCCAGAAAGGCGGAGGCGGGGGCTTTTCGATGCCGCCGATGCCGGTGGAAACCGCCCTGGTCTCCTCCGGCAGCGTCGCCGACCGGTTCGACGCGGTCGGCTCCATCGAAGCGGGCGAGGCCATCACCGTCGTCACCGAGCTCGACGCCACCGTCGAGTCGCTGCCGTTCAAGGAAGGGCAGCCGATCGCGCAGGGGGCCCTCATCGCGCAGCTCGACGACGAGACGGCGAAGGCGGAGCTCCAGCGGGCGGAGGCGCTTCGCCAGCAGAGCCAGGTGACCTACGATCGCGTGAAGGCGCTCTACGAGCAGAAGGCGGCGGCGCCGCAGGACCTGGACGACGCGGACGCGTCGCTCAAGGTGGCCGAGGCGAACGTGTCGCTCGCCAAGGAGCGGCTTCGGAAGACCCGCATCACCGCGCCCTTCGCCGGACTGGTCGGGGCGAAGCGGGTGAGCCCCGGCGCGTTCCTGCGCGCGGGCAGCCCGATCACCGAGCTGGCGTCGCTCCGGGAGATCAAGGTCATCTTCTCGGCGCCGGAGCGCTATCTCGGCACGCTGCAGCGCGGCCGCCAGGTCACGGTGTCGACCACGGCCTATCCCAACTACGCGCTCACGGGGCGGATCGACGTGGTGAGCCCCGTCCTCGACCCGGATACCCGGGCCGCGCAGATCATCGCCCGCGTCGCCAATCCGGGGCAGAAGTTCCGCCCCGGCATGTCGGCCAGCGTCTCGGTCCTCCTGAGCCAGCGGGCGCAGGCGCTGACGGTGCCGAGCGAGGCGGTCTTCTCCGAGGGCGGCCAGACGCTCGTCTACGTCGTGAAGGCCGACAGCACCGTCGAACGGACGCCCCTCACGCTCGGCACGCGCCAGTCCGACGTCGTTGAAGTCGTGCAGGGCCTTTCCCCCGGCGCCCGCATCGTGACGGCGGGGCACCAGAAGCTCTTCCCGGGCGCCAAGGTGATTCCGACCGAATCGGGCGCGGGCGGCGCGGCCGGCGCGGGCGGCGCGGCCGGCGGCGCCGGAGGCGGGGAGAAGAAATGAAGCTCAGCGAACTCGCGATCAAGCGACCCGTCTTCGCGACGGTGATGAGCCTCGCGATCGTCCTCTTCGGAGTGATCGCGTTCTCGCGGCTTCCCGTCCGCGAGTACCCCGACATCGATCCGCCGATCGTCTCGGTCACCACGTTCTACCGGGGCGCGAGCCCCAGCGTCATCGAGACCGAGATCACCGACGTCCTGGAAGAGGAGATGGCCACCCTCGAGGGGGTGAAGACCATGACCTCCTCGAGCCAGGAGCAGGGCTCGGTCATCACCATCGAGTTCGAGCTCTCGCGGAACATCGAGTCGGCCACGAACGACGTCCGGGACCGCGTGTCGCGCGTCCGCGGGTCGCTCCCCCGCGAGGCCGACGATCCCATCGTCGAGAAGGTCGACACGAACGCGCAGCCGGTCCTCTGGGTGGCGCTCTCGAGCGAACGCCACAGCGGCCTCGAGCTCTCCGACGTGGCCGACCGCGTCTTGAAAGAGAGGATCCAGCGACTCCCCGGCGTGGGAGGCGTCTTCATCGGCGGCGAGCGCCGCTACGCCATGCGCGTCTGGCTCGATCCGCAGCGCATGGCCTCGCACGGCCTGACGACGCAGGACATCGAGCGGGCGGTGTCGAGCGAGAACGCGGAGATTCCCGCGGGACGCGTGGAGGGGAAGGAGCGCGAATTCTCCGTCCGGACGCGCGGCGATCTCTTCACCGCCGAGGAGTTCGGCGCCATCATCGTGAAGCAGCAGGGGACCGAGACGGTCCGCCTCTCCGACGTCGCCGACGTGACGGTGGGCGCCGAGGACGAGCGGTCGACCGCGCGCTGGAACGGCAAGGAGGCCGTCGGGCTCGGCGTCGTGAAGCAGTCGAAGGCGAGCACGATCGACGTCTGCGACGCCGTGAACCAGGCGCTTCCGGCCCTCTCGAGGGAGCTGCCGGCCGGCATGAAGCTAGACATCGCCTACGACTCGTCGGGCTACATCAAGGACTCGATCGCCGACGTCGCGCAGACGATCTTCATCGCCATGCTCCTGGTCGTCCTCGTCATCCTTCTCTTCCTGAAGACGGCGCGGGCGACCCTGATCCCCGCGCTCGCCATCCCCATTTCGATCGTCGGCGCCTTCGCGGTGGCCTACTTCGCGGGCTTCACGATCAACATCCTCACGCTCCTCGCGCTGGTCCTGGCCATCGGCCTCGTCGTCGACGACGCCATCGTCGTGCTGGAGAACGTCTACCGGCACATGGAGATGGGGAAGGACCGCCGCCGGGCCTCGTTCGACGGGTCGCAGGAGATCGGCTTCGCCATCCTCGCGACGACGATCGCCCTCGTGGCCGTCTTCGTGCCGGTGGCCTTCCTCACGGGCACGGTGGGGCGCCTCTTCAACGAGTTCGGCATCACGGTCGCGGTGGCGGTGCTCATCTCCGGATTCGTGGCGCTCACGCTGACCCCCATGCTCTGCTCGCGCATGCTCCAGTCGCAGCACGGCAAGAAGCCGAGCGCGCTCTCCGCGTCGATCGACCGCTTCTTCGACGCGCTGAACCGCAGCTACGAGCGGGGCCTCCGGGGCGCTCTCAAGCACCGCGCGCTCTCGCTCGTGGGCGCGGCGCTCCTCGCCGTGGTGATCGGCGCCATGTTCTTCCTTCTCCCCCGGGAGCTCGTCCCGACCGAGGACCGCGGCGTGGCGTTCGGCATCGTCATCGCGCCGGAGGGCTCCACGCTGGAGTACACCGACCGCTACATGCGGCAGGTGGAATCGGTCCTTCTTCCGCTTCCGGAGCGGAAGGGCCTCTTCTCCGCCACCGGCCTCGGATTCGGCGGGCCGGGCCGCGTCACGAACGGGTTCGTCTTCCTGAATCTGAAGCCTCGCCACGAGCGGAAGAAGTCGCAGCAGCAGCTGGTCCAGGAGCTCTTCCCGCGCCTCTTCTCGATCCCGGGCGTCCTGGCGTTCGTCATCAACCCGCCGAGTCTCGGCGGGCGCTTCTCCTCCTCGCCGGTCGAGTACGTGCTGCAGGCCGACTCCTACGACGAGCTCCAGCAGGCGGTCGGGGCCTTCATGCAGCAGGCGGGGAAGCTCGGCTATCTCATCAATCTCGACACCGATCTCCGGCTCAACAAGCCGCAGCTCGACATCTCGATCGACCGGGAGCGGGCGGCGCAGCTCGGCGTCTCGGTCACCGACATCGGCACGACGCTCGAGACGTTCCTCGGGGGGCGCGCGGTCTCCACGTTCAAGCGCGGGACGAAGCAGTACGACGTCATCGCGCAGGTGCGCCCGCAGGGCCGCTCCACGCCCGACGCCATCGAGGGGATCTATCTGAGGGGGAGCGGCGGGCTGGTGCAGCTCGCGAGCGTGGTCCGGGTGAAGGAGACGGTGGCGCCGAAGGAGCTCAACCACTACAACCGCGTCCGCTCGGCCACCATCACGGCGAATCTCCCGCCGGGATTCCCACTCGGAATGGCGCTCGACGCGCTCGACAAGATCACGCACGAGTCCCTTCCGCCCGGCATCCAGCACGACCTCGGCGGGCAGTCGCGGGAGTTCCGCGAGTCGAGCACGAGCCTCTATCTCCTCTTCGTCTTCGCGCTCGTCTTCATCTACCTCGTGCTGGCGGCCCAGTTCGAATCGTTCGTCCACCCCCTGACGATTCTCCTGGCCGTCCCGCTCGCGGTCGTCGGCGCGCTCGTCTCGCTCTTCATCTTCCGGCAGAGCCTGAACATCTACAGCCAGATCGGGCTCATCATGCTCATCGGGCTGGTGACGAAGAACTCGATCCTCATCGTGGAGTACGCGAACCAGCTCCGGGGCCGCGGCCTCTCCGTCGACGACGCCGTGGCGGAGGCCGCGAAGATCCGGCTCCGGCCGATCCTCATGACCTCGCTGGCCACGATCTTCGGCATTCTCCCGATCGCCATCGGCCTCGGGGCGGGCGGCGAGGCCCGGCGGCCGCTCGGCATCGCGGTGGTGGGCGGGATGGCCGTCTCGACCTTCCTGACGATGGTCCTCGTCCCGGTCACGTACACCTTCCTCGCCCGTTTCACGAAGCCGGCGAGGCACGAGTCCCACGAACACGCGGCGGCGGAGCCCGCGCCGGCGGGCGCGGTCGCGAGCGGAGCGACCCCGACGCACTAGCCCGATCGTCCGCGACGGCGCACCCGACCCCGCGTCGGTGGCCCGCGCGGTACACCGGAGATTCGGACCGCGACCCCCGAGGCGCCGTCGCACGACGGCGCCGCCGGGGGTTGCGCCGTTTTTCGCCGGCCCATGCGCCCGCGGCATGCTTCCTGCGTAGGCCGCCCTTGCTGCCCTTCGGGCGGCATCCCGACTGCTACGACATCTGTGGGGGCACACCAGGGAGGAAGTCCACCATGCAGAGCCCGTTTCCCGCCTCACCCATCCGCCGAGTCCTCGCCGCCACCGCCGTCGCCGCCCTCCTTGCGGCCGCCAACGGCGGGCTCCACGCGCAAACCACCGGAGTCAGCGCCACGCTCCTCTGGACGGCTCCCGGGGACGATGGACTGTCGGGCCGCGCCACGCGGTACGACATCCGCTACAGCCCGAACGCCATCTCCGGCACCGACACCCTCTCCTGGTGGAACGGCGCGACCGTGGTGAACACCTCCGGCAAGGTCCCGGTCGCCTCGGGGCAGCTCGACTCGATGGTCGTGACCGGCCTGACCAGCGGGGTTCGCTACTACGCCATCGTCCGGACCGCGGACGAGGTGCCGAACTGGAGCCCCTACTCCAACGTGGCCGTCATCGACCTGCGGGACGTGCTTCCCCCGGCACGGATCGCCGACCTCCGGGCCCGGTAATCGGGGCCCGATCGTGGCGCTCTTCGGGATTCGCCACTTTTGTCACCTGTCATAGCTGTCATAAGACTTCCGGCGACCGGTAGCATCCACTAGCGCACCGCTAGAGGAAGGGAGCGATTCGCGCGATTCTCTATGGTGAAGGGCGCGGGCAGGGGCCCGCGCACCGATTCCGCGGAGGAAGCGCGCCATGACGAACAAGAAGCGTTTATCAGCGACCCGGCCCGATTTGGACGGCACGGTTCTCTCGCGCCTGAACGCATTCTTGCGCGAGCGGACGCTGGAGCGATATCTCGCCGCGCGCGACGCGATGCTCGTGTCGCGGCACTACGACCCCAGGTCGACGGTGCTGCCCGACATCTACCGCCAGCTCGGACGGGGCCTGTATCACCAGGTCCTGGCGATGGCCACGAAGGCGATGGGGAACTGGGTCATGAATCCGGGGATCCACTTCGTCGTCTCGCAGGCGTTCCGCGAGCTGGGCGACGAGGAGAGGGCGGAGCACGAGGCGGAAACGGGGCGGGCGCTCCTCGGAGGGCTCCTCATGACCGGCGACGGCTCCCCCGAGCATCCCTACATCGTGCTGCGGGCGGCCGACGAATACGACGTCCTGGCGAGCATGGGACTTCGCTGCCGGGCGCATCAGGTCGCCTACCGCAACGGCCGGGCCTTCGACGCCCTGGCCTGCGACGACGGGCGCGACGTCTGGTTCGACGTCAGCGCCGCGGCCGGCGTCGGAATGAGGACCGCCGCGGCCTAGCGCGGCTCAGTTGTCGCGCGACTGAAGCACGCGCGTCCCGATCACGATGCCCGCCAGCCCCGCGGCCAGGGGGACGGCGAGCACGGGGAGCATTTCGCCCCAGCCGAATCCCCGCCAGACCGCGCCCTCGACCGAGAGCACCGCGTATTTCACCAGGCTGAAACGGCTGATCGTCTGCATCCACGCGGGCATCGCGATGAGGGGAACCATTCCGCCCCCGGTCATCGACATGATCATCATGATCGCCCAGCCCGCGCCCGCGACGCTGGGGGGCGTCCTGCCGAGCACCGCCACCACCATCATGACGCCGGTGAAGCAGAAGGCCGAGGACGCGATGGCCGCCGCGAGCATGAGGGGGCTCGAAACGCGCACGTGGAAGAGCGTGACGCCGAGCGCGAGCACGAAGGTCACCGCGACGATGGAGGCGACGAAACTGGCGAGCCCCTTCCCGGCGAGGACCTGCGCGCGGCTGATCGGCGCGAGCCTGAGCCGAAGGAACGTCCCCGTGATCCGCTCGTAGACGATCGAGACCGCGAACGACATGCAGACCCCGATCAGCGCCCACGCGATCGAGGAGGGGAACGTCACCTCGTAGGCCGTTCGCGGCCCGCTCTCCGACTCCGCCACCTCGACGACGCGGAGGTTCGGCCCCATGGAGCCTTCGGTGGAGTCGTCCCCGGCGGCGGCCGTCGTTCCGGCGGCCGCGTCGCTCGAATCGAGATTCGACATGAACGCCTCGAGCGAGGTGAGAAGCCTCGTCCGCCGGTCGCGCAGGGCGGGGTCGATGTCGGCGCGCTCGCGAAGCTGGTCCAGATTCCGGCGGACGAGTTCGCGCCCGGAGCCGCCGGCCCCGAACGAGCCGCGCATCGACTGGAAGAGCGCCGCGGTCACCAGGCCGCGCAGATACTCCCGTTCCGCTCCTCGCCGCGGATCGACGCCGATCTCGATGCCGCTCGCGCTGTCCCCGCCGAAGCCGAACGATTCGCTCGTCCCCGGGAGGAGCGCCACGTACGCCACCAGGTCGCCGCGGCGCACCAGGAGCCGCGCCGAGTCGAGCGGCGCCTCCCGGACGCGGAGCGCCTCCGAGGAGGCGAGCCGCTTCACGATGGCGCGGGAATAGTCGGTTCGATCGAGGTCGGCGATGGCGATCGGCATGACGGCGCGCTTGCCGCCTCCGCCGCTGATCGAGCCGAAGAAGAAGGCGATGAGAATGGGGAAGGCGAGCACCCAGAAGAGGTCGGCCTTGTCGCGCAGGAGGAGGCGGAGGTCCTTCCACGCGATCGCCCAGATGGCGTTCATGGTTCGCCTCTCGTCCCTAGTCCCGGAGCGTCCGGCCGGTCAGGTGGAGGAAGACGTCCTCGAGCGTGGCGCGCTCGATCGAGACGTGGCTGAAGGGCTGGCCCGCCCCCATGGCGCGCTGCAGCGCCTCGACGGGCCGGTCGGTCTGAAC
>DASTKG010000022.1:0-4010 GCA_035716005.1 Candidatus Eiseniibacteriota bacterium | reverse complement strand
GGAGGATTGGACCGGGATCACGCAGGCCATTTCGGGCGGCGTCGTCGATTCCACCGTCGCCCGATACATGAAGATCTGGATCAACGACTTCACCTATCTGCACGACTCGACGACCGCGATCCTGCGAATCGATCTGGGCCGTGTCAGCGAGGACGCGTTCTGGAGCCGGACGGCGCCCCCGAACGGCCACCTCGACACGGAGGACAAGAACTTCGACGGGAAGCTCGGACTGGGCGATCCGCTCGGATTCGATTTCGAGGATACCGGGCTCGACGGAATCGTCTCCGCGCTGGAGCCCGGCTACGATCCGGCCACCAACCCCGACCCCAACGCGGACGATTACGTGTACGACAGCGAGACGAGCCCGGACGACTACTCGACGATCGACAACTTCGAAAAGAACGGCCTCGGCTCGCCGCTCGCGCGGCCCGAAACCGAGGACCTCGATCGCGACACGATCCTGGATACGGAGAATGCCTACTTCGAGGCCACGATCGACCTCTCGGATACGGCGTACGTCGCGATCGACGTTCCTCGGGACTACGCGGGTCACCCGAACGTCGAGCCTGGGAACGGATGGAGGCTCTTCCGGATCCCGCTCTCGGCCGAAGCGTTCCGCGCCGTCGGGCCCGCGTCGTGGGAGTCGGTGCGGCACTTGCGGCTCTGGATCGGCGACATGTCTCGGGAGATCATGCTCCAGATCGGAGGCATCCAGATCGACGGCTTCACCTCGCCGCCCGCCGTGGACCGGGTCGCGCTCTACCAGAACCGCCCCAATCCGTTCAATCCCAACACGACGATCCCCTATGAGCTGGAGAAGTCTGGAGAGGTGCGGATGGCGGTCTACGACGTCCAGGGACGGCTCATTCGGGAGCTGGTCGACGCGGTCATGACGGAGGGGCCGCACTGGGCCACGTGGGACGGGGTGGATCGGAACGGGAGAGCGGCGGCGTCGGGCGTCTACCTGTACCAGATCAGCGCGGACGGGAAGCAGGAGGCTCGGCGGATGGTCTTGATGCGGTAGGAACGGGAGCGGCCCCCCACGGCGCTCCCGTTCCGATGGAGCCCTCTACGAGATCGCAAGCGCCGGAAGCGCGCGGAAGGCCGCCAGCGCCTCCTCCTCCGTCTCGTGGAGGTTCTCTCCATAGACCAGCGTCAGCTTCACGAGCACGAAGAGCTGCTTGATCCGCCTGTCGACCGAGCAGAGCTTCACCGTCCCGCCCCGCCTCGAGTACTTGGTGTGGGCGAGGAAGAGCACCGTGAGGCCCACGCTGCTCGTGAACGTGGTCTTGCCCAAGTTGATGAGCAGCTTCATATTCCCCTTCTCGTCCAGTTCCGCCACCCGCTGCTTCAACTCGTCCGTTTCCCTCCCCCCGAGGAGCATTCCGTGCGGCGTGAGGATGGTGACGTCGTCCACCGTCCTGACTTCGGGATTCATGGTCCTCTCCTTTCGAAAACGAGGCTCCGCGGGAATCGGCCAGCGCCTCCGACCCTCGGTCCTACTGAGTAAGACGACCAGCGGGGCGAAGGCGAACAGGGAATCTGGGGGAGGTGGGGGACGCGGGGGCGGGGAGGGCGGCTACCCGCCCACGAGCGGCAGGCGCATCGCCACGCGCTTCGCGGGATCGAGGCCATTCGCGGCCTCTCGGGCCAGCTGCGCCCGCAAACCGGGGGTGAGGTCCGCCTCGGGGATCTCGCGAAATCCGAGCCGCGCGTAGAAGGGCGCGTTCCAGGGCAGATGGCTGAAGGTGGTGAGCGTGACCGCCCCGAAGCCCTTCTCGCGCGCCCAGCTCTCCACGGCGCGCATGAGCCGCGTCCCGACGCCGCGTCTGGCGTGGGCGGGGTGCACGTCGACTTCGAAGACGTACGGATTATCGTCCACCATCGTCACGTGAGCGAAGCCGACGGGAGTTTCCCCGGACCCGCCGCGCGATTCGGCCCGCAGGGCCGGGGCGGCCGGCGCGGCCAGCGCCACCCAGAGCCGTCCCTCCTCGGCGGCGCGCCGATGCATCGAGGCCGGAATTCCGAATACTTTCAGTCGAGGCGGAACGTCCTCGTCCGGGAAGATCGAGGCGGAGGCGAGTTCGATGGGGAGGAGGCGGTCGCAATGTTCGGCCGCGGCGGCCACGATGCGGTAGTGGGTGGCGTCGTCCGGTGTCATCGCGTCGCTCTACTTGGGCATCAGCTCTCGCGCGAGCACGGCGGCCATCCCTCGATTGATGTCCAAGATCGTTTGAGAGAGGACGCTGTTGAGGGCCCGGTGGTACTCCAGGCCCGTCTCGGAGATGGCGAAGTCGATGTACTCGCGAAGTTCCTTCTTCGTCACGGCGCGGTAGACATAGCGATAGTACGTGCGGGTCTGCACTTCGGCCTCGAGCCGCGCCTGCGCCTCCCCCTGGAGCACCAGCGCCCAGAGGACGTCGGAGCCCTGGCGATCCTCGGGCGGGCGCGCCGCCTCGAAGGCGACGGCGATCGCGTGCTTCATCGCCAGATTCGCGTTCGCGAGCGATTCGGAGGAGCCCGTCGCCTCGTCGAGAATTCGCAGCAGATCGAGCCGCGCCGGATCGGACTCCGCGATGTCCTCCTCGAGGAAGGCCTTCATTTGCGCGATGCCTTCCGGCGTGTTCAGGCTCCGCTCGGCCTCGGTGACCGTCCGCCCCGTCGGGGATTTCAGAAATTTGAGCCCCTCTCTGGCCGTCGCTTCGCTCATCACCAGATGGAGCCGCGCGAGAAACGTGCTGTCGATCCGGGTCGAATCGACGGCCTCGGCCAGCGCCGTCCGCATCGCCCGCACCATCCTGGGGGAGGTGTCCTCGCGATGCTCGGCCATGTCGGCCTCGAGCGTCCGCGGGTACTGTCCCACGGCTTCCTGGGCGCCGGACAATCGATAGAGTTCGGTGATCGTGTCCTCGGCCGCGGCGGAGGGAATGCCGAGGCTCGGGCCGAGGCAGAGATAAGCGGCGGCGACGGGAAGGAGCGCTCTCGCGACGGCGCCGAGCCGAAGCCCGGGCGGGACTCTCGAGCGGGAGCCAAGTGCGGAGTTCGTGGCCGACAAAGCGCCTCCAGTCTCCCCTGCGTCGCCGGTTCGTGGCACGAGTGAGTCGATATCGTAGCACGCCCCGCGAAAATCATGTGCGGTCCGCTCCCCGTTCTCGTTCTGGAGAGTGAGGCCTGCCCAGTCCTCTGTCCCGGCAGGCCGTGGAGCGGTGACTCGGCTCGATCCGAGGACCTTCCGTGGGAGGCCGCCATGAGGAAAACTCCGAAGTCAGCCCCGCGCCTCGCAGGCGCCTTGGCCCTAGGCTGGATCGTTCTCGCGACCCTCGCCCTCGCGCCCGCAGGGATGGCGAGCGCCGATGCCCTTGCCCGCCTCGCCGATGCCGTGACCTGCCCCGAGTGCGATCCGGGCCGGAATTGCCCCGTTTCCGCTCCGGGAGGGCCGTACACCGGCCTGGTGGGCGTCCCGCTCGACTTCGACGGAACCGCGTCGTCCGACCCGGACGGCGAGCCGCTGGCGTTCGCCTGGGATTTCGACACGTCGGACGGCATCGGGGAGGACGCTCTGGGACCCACGCCCGTCCACGCGTACGAGCGCCCCGGCCGATATGCCGTCCTCCTCACCGTCTCGTCCGGGAACGAGCTGGAATTCAGGTGCTCCAATTCATCGATCACCACGGCGGAGATCGGCGCCATCTGCGCGGCCTCCGTCGTCAAAGGAAACGACGCGATCCATCTCGGCTCCGGCGGGGCCGCCTGGTTCGCGTCCATCCAGCCCGCGAGCGGCTGCTACGCGAACACCGACGTCATCCTCTCGTCGTTCGTCCTGCGATACGAGGAGAAGCAGATCCAGGCCAGCGCCGTGAAGAGCGCTATCGGCGACAAGGACGGCGATGGGATCGAGGAGATCTGCGTCAGCTTCTCCAAGAGCGACCTCAAGGCGCTCTTCGCCGGGACCCGCATCGGCAACGGACATCGCCGCATCAGCGTGACGATCGCGGCGAATCTCGCGACGG
>DASTKG010000021.1:0-22380 GCA_035716005.1 Candidatus Eiseniibacteriota bacterium | reverse complement strand
ATCGCGGAGGTCGTCGAGCATCCCCTGCACCTCGGCCGGCTTGAGGCCCCCGGTCTCCTGGCTCAGCCGGACCGCGGCCGCGTCCCAGAAGATGCGGCCGACGACGGACGCGCGCTGGAGCAGCTGCTGGAGGCCCGCCGGGAGCGTGTCGAGACGCGACTGGAGCACGCCGGTGAGCGTCGCGGGAACGCGCACGGAGGAGAGACGGGTCGTGTCGATCGTCCACGCGCCTTCCCCCTTGATGATCACGCGGTCGTCGATGAGCGCCTTGATCAGCTCCTCGATGTAGAAGGGGTTCCCGTCGGCGCGGTCGACCACGAGATCGCGGAGCGCGGTCGGCACCTCGGCGACGTTCTTCAATAGCTCGCGCACGAGGCGGCGGCTCGAAAGCTGGGAGAGCGGCTCCAGCTGGATCCGCTCGTGGAAGCGCTGCCCCTCGCCCCACTGCGGACGGCGCTCGTAGAGGCTGGGGCGGGCCATGCAGAGGACGAAGAGCGGGAGATTCGTGTTCTCGCGCACGAGGTTGTTGATCAGATCGAGCGAGCGGTCGTCGGCCCAGTGGATGTCCTCGATGTGGATCACGACCGGGTTCGTGCCGGACGCGGAGGTGAAGAACTCACCCAGGAAGTCCTGCGCCGCGCGGCGGAAGCCGTCGCCGTCGTGGAGCGCCGGCTCGATCTCGGGCCGGTCGGAGAAGTCGAAGCCGACGAGCTGCCCGATGAAGTAGGCCTTCCTCGCCGAGCCCGCGCCGAGGAAACCCTCGATCCCCTTCACGAACTTCTCGTGAACCGTCGCGAGCGGGTCGGAGTCGAGGATCTGGAATCGGAACGAAAAGAGGTCGCGGGTGAGCGAGTAGGGCTGGAGCATCGAGGGCTGCGTGGCTCTCGCCTGAAAGAACCAGACGGTTTGCTCCTGCAGGTCCATCCAGCTGTTGAATTCGTAGAGGAGACGCGACTTCCCGACGCCGGCTTCGCCGACGACCGTGACGACCTGCGTCTCGCCGTCCTCGAGCGTGAGCGCGAGGGCCTCTTGCAGGAGGCGAAGCTCGATCTCCCGCCCGATCATCTTCGTCTCGACGCCCTCGATGCCTCGGGCGCGGAGCCGGAACGCGCGCGGCTTCACCTGCGTCACGACGTAGACCTCGATCGGCTCCTTCCGGCCGCGGACGCGGAGCGGATCGCGCTCCACGAACGTGAAGACGCCGCGCACGAGCGTGTAGGTCTCGTGGGCGACGAGGATCCCGCCCGCCGGAGCTGCCTCCTTCAGCCGTCCCGCGAGCGTGATCGGCGCACCACTCGCCGTGTAGGTGCCGGAATTCGTCTCCCGCTCGAGGAGGACGGGTCCCGTCGTGATTCCCGCCGCGAACGGGAGCGGATTCTCCTCGGTGGGCTCCCACGTCGCGCCGAGCACCGCCCGCGTGTCGACCAGGGTGCGGTCGCGCATGAGGAGCGCGGCCCGGATGGCGTTCTCGGGATCGTCCTCGCGGGCGCGATCGCGGCCCCAGAGGATGAGCCCCGACTCGTCGGCGCGGCTGTGGATGATGCCGCCGTGCTTCGAGGCGATCTCCGCGAAGCCGCCCCAGAGCGAGGCCATCACGGCCCGAACGCGCTCCGCGTCGGCCCCCGACTCGTAGAGGATCTCCGCCAGCTCCTTCACGTCGACCGAGACCGCGGTCATCTGCCGCTGCTGGTCCGACGGCGTGGCCGTGCTCGGCGTCTCGGGCGCGTCCTTCTGGGCCTGGATCGCGGCCAATTGATCCACCGAGATCGTCTGCGTCATCGACTGGAGCGCGGCCGGCGCGTTGCTCGGCTTCAGCTTCAGCGCGCGCGTCAGCTCCTCGACGAAGAGCGTGGCGGTGGCGTGGCGCTCCGCGCGATCCTTGGCCAGCGCCTTCGCCAGCACCGCGTCCACGGCCTTCGGGACGTCGGGCGCGGCCTCGCTCGCGCGCGGGATCGGGCTGTTCAGGTGCGCCAGGATGACCTCGAAGGCGCTTTCGTTCTCGTACGGCTGGCGGCCGGTGAGGATCTCGAACGCCATGACGCCGAGCGAGTAGATGTCGGCGGCCTTGTCGACCTGGCCGTCGCCTCGGGCCTGCTCCGGCGCCATGTAGCCGGGCGTGCCGATCATGAGGCCCGTGCCCGTAAGGTCCTTGTCCCCGCCCGTGGCGCGCGCGATGCCGAAGTCGGTGAGGAAGGCGTTCCCCTCCTTGTCGATCATCACGTTCGAGGGCTTGAGATCGCGATGCACCACTCCCTGGCGGTGCGCGTAGTCGAGGGCGCCGGCCAGCTGCTGGAGGATGTAGAGGAGCTCCTCGCGGGGGATGCCGCCCCGCTGCTGCACCTGCTTCAGCGTCCCGCCCTCCAGGTAGCGCATGACGATGTAGGGGGGCTCGTGCTCGCTGTCGAAGTCGTAGACCGGGAGGAGGTGCGGATGCTCGAGCCGGGCAATGAGGCGCGCCTCCCGCTGGAAGCGCTCCCGCAGGGCCGGGTCGTGGAGGATGGAGGAGCGGATGACCTTCACGGCGACGTGGCGATCCATGCTCGGCTGGTAGGCGCGGTAGACCGTGGCCATGCCGCCGGAGCCGATCTCCTCGGTGATTTCGTAGGCGCGGAGTTTCTTCCCGATCATGAAGTCTGGGTCCTTGGGTTGATTGGGTTGGGGCGCGGTCACGGATGCAAGGCGGCGCGGATGCCCACCGCGGATAGAGAAGGATAGAGGAATTGGGGCGGGACGGCGATCCCTTAGAAACGGCGAGGGGCCCCGGTTGGGGCCCCCCGCCACGAGCGCCGTCGCCGACGAAGCGGCGGGGCGTCGGATTCGTCGAGTCGCCGGTCGAGGATTACCGCCGCCGGTCGTCCCTCTCCGCGATGCCGAGGTCGGCGTCGTCGATCGGGTCGAGGCGGAGGAGATCGTCGCGGAGCGGCGAGGGTCCGTGCGTCAGGGCCGCGAAGGCCATGTCGTCGGCGCCCGGGAGATCCTCCAGGAAGACGAACGCGGCGCCCGCCGCGATGCGCGGGAGCGCCTCGCGCGCGGAGCGCCCCGCCGAGCCCGCCTTGTGCCGCTCGTCCACGACCTGCGCGATGGTGACCGCGCTGCCGCAGACGGAGGCCCACTTCTTCTCCACCTGGGCCGCCCGATCGGGGTTGGCCTGACGGACTGGTTCCGAAACGAGCGCGTAGGACGAGGGGTCGCCTTCGAGCGACTGCGAGGTCCAGACCACGCGGGCCGTCGTGGCCCGATCGAAGTGCCGGTTCGCGATCGTGGAGCCGTTCACCGTCTCGATCACCTCGTAGTCGACGCCCACCGTCACGTCGCGCACGCGGGCCACGACTTCGATCGGCACGTCGAGCCAGCGGACGACCTCGTGGCCGTCGGCCGTCTTCTCCACGACGCGTCGGGCCACGGTGTCCTTGAAGATATCGAGGCGCGTCGAGGACTTGGGAGTTCCGACCGTGCCCCAGACGACGCGCTGCGCGCCGCGAACGCGTCCGAGGCGGATCGCCTCATCGCGCGACATGTTGTCGAGCTCGGAGACGCGCATCTCCCCTTCGATGGCGTTCCCGGCCAGGACGCGCGTGAAGCGCGCAGCGGGCGGAGCCAGATCCTCCGCCAGGTCGTCGCGCCAGGCGCGGGCCACCTGCACGCCGAGCGTGGCGTCGTTGGAGCGAGCGCGGAACGGAACCACGGCGACGCGGGTCAGGGCGTCCTCGAGCGCGCGATCGGCGCGCCGCGCGGCGTCGCGATAGCCGTTCACGAAGCGATCGGCCTCGCTGAATTCGTCGCACGCCCGCTTCGGTCGCTTCGATTTCGAGGCTTCGAGGCCCGCCTGGTAGTGGGCGCGGGCCGCGGCGGTGCGGATCATGAGCGCCTCCGCCGGCCAACCGGCGCCGAGCGGGATCGTGGCGTACCGGGCCGCGCCGGCGCGGAAGTCGTCGAGCTTCAGCACTTCCTCGGCGGCGGCGAGGCTGTCGGTCTCGGCGGTCGCGCGAATGCGCCGCTGCCATTCTTCCGCGATCGAAGCGCCGGCCGCCGTGGCGGCCGCGCGGGCGCGCGGATTCCCGGGCTCCTTGTCGAGCGCGCGGACGGCGAGATTCCAGGCGTTCCAGGCGTCGCCCTTCGCGAGCTTCTTCTCGCTCTTCTCGGATAGTTTCGACGTGCTGGCGCAACCGATCGCCACCGTAACGGCGAGCAAAGCAGGCAAGAGTCTGCGGAACATGACGAATCCCCCTTTCGTCCGAGAAGTATCGGCACGTCGAGGGGGATTCGTGACTCGCTGTCGCGCGACGCTAACTGGTTACTGCAAGGCTACTTATGGAAGAAGGCGCCGAGATAGTAGGGCCAGACGATCAACGCCAGCACTCCCTTCCAGAAGGTCAGTTTCAAATAGCCGATCGTGAAGAGCCACCCGATGAACCAGACCGGCCCCATGAGCGTGCCGCCGTGGCTCGAGTGACAGTGGACCTTGACCGCCTCCGACATGACGATTTCCTCCCCATCGTCAAACCAAACGGAACTCGACACCCAGGTCTTCCAGGAACGCTCGCGCTCCCGCTCCCTGCAGGTAGGCCAGGGTGGAGAGCGTGCCGGCTTCCATGCAGGTCGCGGCGACGACGGTGACCGCCCGCGGGGCGCCTCCCACCGGCCAGCCGGTCTTGGGGTTCAGGATATGCCCGAGGCGCTTTCCGTTCCACATCACGAAACGGCGCGCGTCGCCGCTCGTGGCGAGGCCGCCGCGGGCGATCTCCACGCGATAGAGCGCCGCCTCGCCGGTTCGCTCGGGGTCGTCGACGCCGACCGCCCAGGGGCGGTTCCCGCGCCTGGCTCCCGACGCGAAGAGGTCGCCTCCGAAGTTGACGAGGAACGCGCGCTCGGTGCGGGCCGCGATCAGGACCGCGGCGCGATCGACGGCGTACTCCTTGCCGATTCCGCCGAAGTCGATCTCCATCCCGGCCGGCATCGTGAGCGTGGGGGCGTCCCACGTCACGCGGCGCCAGCCGACGTGCCGAAGCACGTCGCGGATCGCGTCGTCGGTCGGCACGCGATCGCCTCCGTCGAACTTCCAGACGCGGCGGAGCGCGCCCGACGTGATGTCGAAGAGCCCGTCGGACGATTCCCAGCACGCCGCGGCATAGTCGAGGAGGTGGGCCGTCTCGTCGTCCACGCGCACGGGGAGACCCTGCGCGTTGTTGATCCGGTGGACGATGTTGCCGCTCCTGTAGCGGCTGAAGGCCGACTCGATCCGCTTCGCTTCTCCCTCGGCGATCCGGAGGCATTCCTCCGCCTCGGCACGGTCGTCGGTGTCGACCAGAACCTCGCAGGGGCTCGCCATGGCGGCGAAGCGGCCGAGGAAATAATCCCCCACCCGCTCGAGGGACGTCGCGAAGGGCGCCGCCGGCGCGGCGGGCGCGACCGGAGGGAACGAACGTGCGCTTTTCGGAATCGGCCTGGCCATGCCGCGGTCCTAGAACCCGACCGAATAGGCCGCCACGAACGTGGCGATGTTCAGCGGGTGGAAGAGGTTGAAATCCTGCTGCACGCCGGTGACGTCGTTCGGATGCGACTCGCCGAACTGGCCGACGTACTCGCCGCGAAGGCTCCACTCGCCCGGCGAACCGAACAAGTGGAATCCCAGCGTGGCTCCCACCGTGCCCGTCTGGAGATGCCCGACTCGATAGTCCGCCGTCGCGTAGTCGGGGATCGCTTCTCCCTGGATCAGCGCGGTGTGATAGAAATCGGCCGCCGACTGCGTGTAGTAGCGCAGATGCGGCTCCAGGTACGCCTGCCCGCCCAGCTCGTGCCGGTACTTCGTGTCGATCGTGTGTGACTTGAGCGACCAGTCGTCGCGATAGTATCGATACGACGTGTAGAGGACGTCGCGGCTCAGGTGGTAGACGGAACTCGCCTGGATGTCGCCTCGCACGCGCGTCGAGGGGCGCTTCTCGGTCAATTGACCCACGGTGAGCCCGCTCGTGGGATCGAGAAGACTGAGCACCTTGTACGGTTCGGTGAGGTATCCCCGTTCCCATGCGCGCGTCGCCGCCACGCCCACGAGCCAGCGGCGCGTCAGCACCCGCGAGATTCCGACGAGCGCGCTCGACACTTCCTTCTTGCTGGGATCGCTGGTGAGGAGCGTGCTTCCGTCGGTGAGCCCCACCGGGGTGCCGCCCACCGGATCGACCTGGTCGTGGTTGTATCCTCCCCCGATCGTGATCGTGGCGAGCCGATGCATCACGTCGATCGAGAGCTTGGCGTTCCCTCCGAGCGATTGGTAGTCCTTCTCGTGCGAGACGTGTCCCCCGAGCGTCGTGGTGAATCGGCCGAGCGGCCTCGTCCAGTCGGCGTCGAACGCGACGCGCGTGTCCTTGAACGTCGTGGTCGGGATCTGGTCGGGGGCCGGAGGCGGGATCGTCTCCACGTTGCCGGAGGGAGTCGTTCTCGTCTGGACCTCGGTGGAGATCACGCCCGACGGGAGCGCCCCGCTCGGAGAGGCGCCCGAGATGACGTCGAGCGCGAGCTGCGCGGAAAGCCGCTGGCCGCTCGAGTAGAGCCGCGTGATGCGAACGACGGGCTCGGTGACCTTCGCCCGGGCCTGCTCGCCGTAGAGGAGGAGCGAGGTGTCGAGCTGGGTCGTCGCGCCCGCGCCGGCCCTCGCCGCGGCGGGAAGGCCCGAGGCGATCAGGATGCACGCGGCGGCGCTCAGCTTCCGGCGAATCGAGGAAGGACGAGGCGGCGGATCGGCCGGAAGCGCCGGCGGCGAGGTGGGCGGCGAGGTCAGTTGCATCCGCATCCGCCTCCTCCGACATCCATCCCTCCGGTCGAGCCCTCCTTGCTGAAGTAGATGTGATCGTCCACGGCGTTCAGCATCGGATTGGGATTCAGGCTCATCTTCTTCTGCGCGAGGAGATCCCGGTCCCACGGTTGGACATTCATGGCGGCGCAGCCGTTCAGCATCGCGAGCGCGGAGAGCAGAAGCGCCGCGGCCACCAGCCGTCTCGAAGGGGCGCTCATTGCGGGCACCCCTGCCGGATCGCCGCCTCGAACGCGGCGCTGTTCTTCGGATCGAATCCCATGTGCGTCGACAGGATCTCTCCCTTCGGACCGACGAGGAAGCTGGTCGGCATTCCCCAAACCTGGTACGCCTTCGCCGTCTTCCCCGACGGGTCGAACGCCACCGGGAAGGCGACGTTGTGCTTTCCGAGGAATTCCTCGGCCAGGCCTCGCTCCTTGTCGAGATTGACGGCCACGATCGTGAATCCCTTGCCGGAATAGCGCGCGTACATCTCGGCCATCCAGGGGAACGACTGCTGGCAGGGGCCGCACCACGAGGCCCAGAAATCGACGAGGACGAGCTTGCCGCGAAGCGAGTCGGAATCGACGATGCCCCCGCGTCCGGGCAGAGAGAAATGGGGCGCCGCGGCGGGGGTCGAGGCGGCGGGGGACTTGGCGGAGACGGGGAGCGGAATCGCCGCGGCGAGAAGCAGGGCCGCGGCGAGAGACCACGCTTTCATGTGGGGTATCTCCAAGGGTCCGGGACGCGCGAGGGCATGTCAGCTAGCACCCCGCGCACTGGGGCCGGTTCCGGAGATGTCGGGGGCGCTCCCGGCACGAATGTCCGGGAGAGGGGGGATTCGACGCGCTACTTCAGCAGCACCATGCTCCGCGTCAGGACGTCCGCGCCGCTCCGGAGCTCGTAGAAATAGACTCCGGTGGCGACCTGGCGATTCCGACTATCGAGCCCGCGCCACGTGATGCTGTGCGGCCCGGCCGGGAGGTCCCGATCGACGAGCGTGGCCACCAGGCGCCCGGCCACGTCGAAGATCCGAAGCGAAGTCGGTCCGCCCCGCTCGACCGAGAAATTGATGCGCGTCATCGGATTGAACGGATTGGGCGCGTTCTGGGCCAGGGCCGTCGCGCGGACGACCGGCACGTCATCGACCCCTGTGACGGTGGTCGTGCAACCGATCCCCCGCGCGCCCATCTGCTCGCCGCAGGCGCCGGCGGGAGTCAGCACCGGCGAGGAGCCGACGACCCGGTATCCGCCCGCGGTCGTCGGGGCCAGCGAGCCCTGCGCGGGGGCGCAGAAGAGAGGGTCGCTGAGGATCATGTTCGAGCCGAAGATCTCGCTTCCGCCTCCGCCGACGCCGGTGCTCCGAACGTCGGAGCAGGAGAACTCCACGGTGCTCGCGCCGTCCGCGGTCCAGGCTTCGGCTCCATCCGTGACCGAGGTGTTCCCCCAGAGGATGCTGTTGGTGAAGGTGACCCGCCCGCCGTTCGCGGCGTAGACGCCGCCGCCGTAGGTGTCGGTGAAGTTGCCGGTCACCGTGCAACCGAGGAACGTCGGATTCGAGCCGGCGTCGGCGTGGATCGCCCCGCCCGCGGAGTCCGAGTGGTTCCCCGAGATCACGCAGGCGTCGAAGGTCGGGCTGGAGGTTCCGGTGAAGCCGAGCGCGCCGCCGTTCCCGGGGTTCGTGTTCCCCTCGATGTAGCAGTTCCGGACGGTCAGCGTGCTGTTGCTGAAGGCCATCGCGCCGCCCGCGCCGCCGGCCGTGTTCGCGGCGCGGGAGATCGTGAATCCTTCGATGACGGCGCCGGTCTGCGTGTGGTTGACGAAGTTGAAGAGCCGCCCCGAGTTCTGCGCGTCGAGGATGGTGAGCGAAGGGCCGCCGCCGCCGGAGAGCGTGATGTTCTTGCCGCCGAGGTCGAGATTCTTGTTCCCGGTGCCGGTGTAGGTCCCCGCGGCCACCCAGACCTTGGAGTTGGCCGTCGCCGCCGCGATGCCCGCCCCGATGGTCGCGTAATTGGTCGGGACGTGGAACGTCGTCAGATGGCTCCACCACGTCGACGGCACCGTCTGCTTCGAGAGGGAGCTGCTCCAGACTTGGATCTGGAGCGCGCACCCGCCGTCCCGCGCGAAGTACTCGAGGCGGAACTTGTGCGGCCCCGCCTTCAGCGCGCGCCCGCCCGTCGCCGCGACGCGGTTGTGGTAGCCGTCGTTGTCGACCACCAGCGCGTCGCCGATGTAGAACTTGGAGCCGTCCTCCGACGTGATCTCGAAGTTGTAGACGTTGTCGGCCGGCACCGTGATGAATCCCTCGTAGACGGCTCCCACGTCGATGGAGCGTCCGCTGCCGGCGAAATTCCCCCACGAGAAGGGGTAGTTGATGGTGGTGATCGCCTCCGTCCTCTCGGGGACCAGGGCCGCGAACGGCGGCATGATGGAGGAGTCGAGCTGGTAGTAGGCGATCTGGACTCCGGGAGACGCCCACATCGACGCGGGGATCGTGGCCCGGGAAATGCCGCCCCCCGCGATCTCGAGGTTGAGGCCCGCCGTGCCGGTCTCCTCGTAGTAATCGACGCGCACGTCGTGAGCACCGGCGGTCAGCGAGACGGTCGCGGAGCGCTCCTGCAGGCCGTGAAGTCCGTCGTTGTCGACGCGGAGCGTGTTGTCGATGTAGAGCTTCGCGCCGTCGCTCGCGGTCAGATAGAAGGTGTACGAGGCGGACACGGAAAGGTTGAGGGTGCCGGTGCAGCGCGCGGCCATCTTGTCCTTCAAACCGCTCTCGCCCACCGTGCCGCTCGTCGTCGGGAAGAGGAGGGAAGGAACGGTCTCGATCCTGTACGGATTCGCGAGCGTGGGCATCGAGCCGAGGCTGCCGTCGAGAGGCGGAACATAGTAATAGCGGACCTGCAGCCCCGCCACCGCCCCGCTGGCCGGATCGGCGGGCGCGTAATCCTGCACGTCGACCAGGACGGTCGCCGTGCCCTGCGCTCCGCCCGCGTCGAGCACCGTGTACTGGAAGCTGTCCAGCCCGGTGAAGCCGGCCGGCGGCGTGTAGACGAGATTGTCCCCCGAGATCGCGACCGTGGCGCCGTTCGGCGTGGAGGTCGGGGCCGTTCCGATCCGGATCGTCTGGCAGTTCGGGTCGAAGTCGTTCGCGAGCACGTTGATGGTCGTCGCGGCGCCCTGCAGCGCCACGAAGCGATCGTCGCGCGCGGTGGGATTCAGCGCCGTCGGCGTCCCGTTCCCCGCCGCGAGACAGGCCGCGCTCAGATTGCGGAAGGTCTCGATTTCGCGGATGGAGCCCGCGCTGAAGCCGGTCATGTTTCCGGAACAGAGGCCGATGTTCGTGCACATGATCGCGCAGTCGGCCAGGGCGTTGCAGTGCGTGGCGCCCCAGTTGTGCCCGAGCTCGTGGGCGGTCGTGGCGACGCGGTTCGCCCAATTGGTGGTCCAGTACGAGTTCGAGATGCCGTACGCCTGGCTCGTCTGGCAGATGACCGAGTAGTAGGCGACGCCGAGCTGGCCGTTGTTCATCGGACCCGTCATCAGGTGGGCCAGATCGCGAGTCACGGAGCCCTGGTTCGCGTTCCACCAAGCCTGGAACTGATTCATCTTGGTGTTCGGATCGCTGGAGGAGTACTTCCCGCTCGTGGTCTGGATGAGGTAGTTCGTGATCTTGTATCCGATCTTCACGTCGCGGGCGTAGATGAGCTCCACCGCGTTCATGATCGCGTCGATGTCGCTGATCGTCTGCGCCGAGGAGCTGCCGTTCCAGACGTAATAGGCGTACTCCGCTTCGATGGCGATGTCGGCGTCGACGCATCCGCTCGAAACCGCCTGTCCGGCGGCGAGCGGCTCACGGGTCGCCGCGGGCGCTTCGCCCGCGGCGCAGGCGCCGCCCGTCTGCGCCACGTCGACGCCCCGATAGACGGCGTGCGCGCCGGCGAGCCCGCCGGGGACAGGCTGGACGTACCAATCGCTTCCGTCGTCGAGGATGATGCGCGCGCGAAGGGCGTTTCCGTCGAGTGTGGCGGCCACGACGCCGGAGGCGTCGCCGCGGACGGTCCCGCGATAGGTGGTGGCGGGCGGGAGCTCGATCGGCGTGCGGAGCCCGCCGAGACCCTCGACGAACGCCTGGGCGTTCGGACGGCGAAGCGAGTAGGGCTCGAGGTGGAGTTCGACCCGCGCGCCCTCGAGGTCGAGGAGAACGCTGTAGCTTCCGTCGGCTGCCCGCGTCTTCACGGGCGACTGTTCCGACATGCGGGCGACGCCGAGGGCGGCGGCTTCGGACGCGTTGACCGACAGATCCGAGGCGGCGGCGGTCCTGTATGACGGCGAAAGGCCCATGGCGAGGGCCAGGCAGATCGTTCCGACCAAGCGGCGCAGACGCATCGCCACTCTCCTTTTGGCTGTATAGCGAATCGTCAGGCTGAAGAGTTGGCCGTACTCGCCCCCACGAGCACACCTGTATCTGGGGGAGGGTAATAGCAGAAGGCATGCCTGCGGCTAAGTGGCTGAAAATTGGATAGTTGGCTATTTCGAGGCTGTGTCGATCGGGTACAGGTTGGGGCAAAATCCTGCCCGAATGGGTCGCCCGACTAGGGGCCGCTGACGGTCGGGTGTCCCTCGGCCTTCCAGGCGATCATGCCGCCCGCCATGCTCGCCACACGCGGGTAGCCGGCCGCGAGGAGCACGTCGCGGCCATGCTTGCTCCGATTTCCGGAGCGGCAGACCACGACGACCTCCCGGTCGCGCGGGACTTCGGCGACTCGCTTATCGAGTTCACCGAGCGGGATGAGCGTGGCGCCGGCGATGTGGGCCTGGGCCCACTCGTCGGGCTCGCGAACGTCAAGGAGAAAGCTCCCCTTCTCCTGCAGCGCGACGGCTTCCGCCACCGTGATCTCCGGCGTCACGGCGCCCTTCGTGGGGGGGCGCTGTCCGAAGAGAGCGAGGACGATTCCGACGGCCAGCACGGCGATCGCGACCGGCCAGATCCAATTCCGATTCCGGCCCGATGCCGGGGTTGCCGATTCCTGCGTCATGGTGGACCTCCTGGGCGAAGGTGGCCGGTTCCCCGCGGGGGGCGCCACGCTTCCGAGCCTACGGCCGCGGCCGGCTCCCGATGAGTTATCCTATAGTGGCAGTCGATGTCGCGCTCGGCGGCGACCCGGCGACCGGGTCGGCGCCCGAATCCTGCGCGGACCCAAGGCTCCGCGCACAAACCACCCAACTCCACGAAGGAGTGTTCATGATTCGTTCTCACGTTCGCAACGCCGGAGTTGCCGTCCTCGCGGCGGCCGTGGTGACCGCCCTCGCGGCGGCGCCGGCCCGCGCCGACCTGAAACTCCCCCGCCCGAGCCCGAAGGCGGTCGTCTCGCAGACGATCGGGCTCACCGATTTCACCGTCACCTACAGCCGTCCCGGCGTGAAGGGGCGAAAGATCTGGGGCGAGCTCGTTCCCTACGGCGAGGTCTGGCGCACCGGCGCGAACGAGGCGACCTCGTTCGTCACGACGGGCGAGGCGACCGTGGCGGGCAAGAAGCTCCCCGCCGGCGAGTACAGCCTCTACACGATTCCCGGCGAGAAGGAATGGACCGTCATCGTCAGCACCGAGAAGGGGGCGTGGGGCTCGTTCAAGTACGCGAAGGAGGATGACGCCCACCGCTTCACCGTGAAGCCGGCGGCGGCGCCCAGCCAGGAATGGATGGAGTTCGCGTTCGAGAACCTGACGCCCTCCTCGGCCGATCTCGTCCTCCGCTGGGAGAAGCTCCAGCTCTCGATTCCGATCGAGGTGGCCACGCAGGAGCAGGCGATGGCGAACGTCAAGGCGGCCATGGCCGAGGCGAAGCCCGACGACTGGCAGACCCCCTACCGCTGCGCGCAGTACTGCTTCAACGCGGGGGTCAACCTCGACGAGGCGATGACGTGGGCCGAGCGGTCGGTGGCCGCGAAGCCGGCGTTCTTCAACCTGAGCCTTCTCGCCGACATGAAGATGAAGGCCGGGAACTCGAAGGAGGCGATCGCCGTGGGCGAGCGCGCGCTGAAGGCCGGACAGGAAGACCCGGAGAAGCCCGACACGCGCGCGATGGAGTCGAAGCTGCAGGAGTGGAAGGGCAAGAAGAGCTAGCGAAGGTCGCCGAGCACGCCGCCCGCGCGCGGCGACGGTTCGGCCGGGATCGCCCGGTCAGGCCGTCGCCGGCGCGGGCTTTTTCGCGCCGAGTCCCCCGGCGGCGAGGAGCGAGGCGAGGAGGATCACGCCGAGGCAGCCGACGACGTTGTACCAGAGGAACGAAATGTCGGTGAAGAGGAAGCAGGCGATCACGGCCGCCTCCGACACGATCGCGGCGGCGAAGACCGCCGTCCCCCCGACCCGCTTGAGATAGAAGCCGACGACGAAGATCCCGAGGATCGTGCCGTAGACGAGGGAACCGAGAATGTTCACCGCCTCGATGAGGGAGCCGAGGCGGCTCGCGTACTCCGCGAAGGCGATGGCGAAGGCGCCCCACACGACGGTGGCCCCCTTCGACACCAGGACGTCGCGCCGCGCGGTGGCCCGATCGGCGTCGTCCGGCGTCCGCTCCACGAACCGCTTGTAGAAGTCGACCGACGTGGTCGAGGAGAGCGAGTTCAGCTCGGCCGACGTCGAGGACATGGAGGCCGCGAAGATCGCGGCCAGGACGAGCCCCACGATGCCGGCCGGCAGATGGCGGAGGACGAAGCTCAGGAAGACGTAATTGGTGTCGCTCGTCTGGGCCGCGGGATCGCTCTTCTCGATGACCTCGATCGCCTCCCTGCGGGCCGCGCCGGCGCCGGCGTCGGCCTCGCGCAGCGCTTCTTCCGCGGCCGCCGCGGCGGCGGGATCGCCCGCGCGGCGCGCCTCCACGAACGCCACCGCGCGCGTCCTGCGCGCCTCGGACGCCGCGGCGTAGCGCTCTTCGATGCCGCGGAACTCGGCGCCGTGCGATCCCGCGCGGACGCGCTCCACCTCCACCGGATTGAAGAAGACGGGCGGCGCCGAGAAGAGGTAGAAGACGAAGACCATCGCGCCGAGGAAGAGGATCGCGAACTGCATCGGGATCTTTACGATGCCGTTCGCGAGGAGCCCCGTGCGGCTCTCCGCGATGGAGCGTCCCGTCAGGTAGCGCCCCACCTGCGACTGATCGGTTCCGAAGTAGGAGAGCGCCACGAAGAAACCGCCGATCAGCCCCGACCAGAAGTTGTACCGATTCCGGAGATCGAAGGAGTAGTCGACCGCGTTCAACTTCCCCATCTTCCCCGCGACGACGATGGCGTCTCCGAGGGAGATCCCGCCGGGGAGCGAGCCGAGGATGTAGACCAGGGCGACGCCGAAACCGAGGAAGATGATCATCATCTGGAGGAACTGCGTGTGATTCACCGCCTTCGAGCCTCCCGACGCCGTGTAGACGATCACGAGCGCGCCGGTCACGAGGTTCGTGACGGCGAGATTCCACCCGAGGAGGACGGAGAGGATGAGCGACGGAGCGTAGATGGTCAAACCGGCCGCGAGACCCCGCTGGACGAGGAAGAGGGTCGCGGCCAGCGTGCGCGTCTTCACGTCGAACCGCTTCTCCAAGTATTCGTAGGCGGTGAACACCTTGAGCCGGTGGTAGATCGGCACGGCCGTGGCCGCGAGCACGATCATCGCGATCGGCAGCCCGAAGTAGAACTGCACGAAGCGCATCCCGTCGGCGAACCCCTGCCCCGGCGTGGAGAGAAACGTGATGGCGCTCGCCTGCGTCGCCATGATCGAGAGCGCGATCGTGGGCCAGCGCATCGTCCGGTCGGCCAGGAGGTAGCCGCCCAGATCGCGGTTCTCCCGGCCGCGCCAGAGGCCGTAGAGGACGATTCCCACGAGGGAGGCGACGAGAACGCCCCAGTCGAGCAGGGTCACTCGAAGGTCTTCGTGAACCAGGTGAAGAGGGCGATGAGCGCCGCGAGGTTCAGGAGAACCAGCGCGTAGAGCCGCGGCCAGGAGCCGCCGAAGGGGGGCTTCTCGCCCGTCATTCCTTGCCGGCTCCGACGAGATTGGCGAAGAGCCGATAGGCGCCGGGTACGCCCGCGGGCAGTTGGCGGAACCACGAGATCCCGGTGTAGATGTAGCTTCCCTTGCCGTAGCGCGCCACGAGGAGGCTTCCGCCCGTCGGCGGCTCCCCCGGATCGTTCATCGAGAGCGGCGTCTCGTACTTCGGATCCCATGGATTGGCGAAGTAGAGGCCCCGCTCCTGCACCCAGCCGTCGAAATCCGCGGCGACGATCCGATTCGGGACGCGAAGGATTCGATTCTCCGGATCGCCGAACCGAACCGGCGAGCCTTCCACGGTGACGCGGTCGCGGGAGAGCTTGAAGGGATAGGGACCCAGCTTGTCCTGTAACGCGTCCTCCGTCGTGTTGTACTGGACGACGAGCGTCCCTCCCTTCTCGACGTAGCCGAAGAGGTGATCCTGCATCGTGCGGAGCCGGGGTCTCGTGTTGTAGGCGCGGATCCCGACGACGATGGCGTCGTAGCCGTCGAGCGGCGCCGATTCGATGTCGTCGTCGGAGAGGAGCGATACCTGGTAACCCATCTGCTCGAGCGCGGCCGGCACGTCGTCGCCCGACCCCGCCACGTAGCCGACCCGGCTGCCCGCGCGCTTCACGTCGGCGCGGACGAGGCGGGCCTCGGCCGGCGGGAAGAGGGTCTCGACCGGGATGTGGGGATAGTCGATGACGACGCGGCTCCGCGTCTGGCGGACGCCGCCCACCGTCATCGCCGCGCTCATGCCGAGCGACGCGGACGCCTCGCCGGGCGCCGGGGTGACCCGGAAGCGCGGAAAGGCCGGCGCGTCGGGGCCGGCCGTGACCGTGGTCTCGGCGGGCGTCGCGCGCCAGCCGCGCGGCAGATCGAGACGGACGGGGCCGGTCGCGGTCTCCCCGGCCGACTCCACGACCAGGCGCACCTCTCTCGGCGATCCGTCCGGGAAGAGATAGGCGCTTCGCTCGAAGCGAAGCGACACCGGCGGCGAGATCTCGAGGGGCCGGTAGCGCTCGCCCGCGACGCGGTCGGTCCACCGATAGAGGACCGGCACGTCGTACCCGATCCGTTCCCCCTCGATCTCGAGTTCGAAGCGCGCGATCAGAGCGGGCGCGTTTTCCGGCTTCAGGAGAAGCGCGGGATCCCGCACGTCGTCCGCGCCCTGGCTCGGGCGGCCGCGGAGCCAGTACGGCTGCGTGATCTCGGCGCTCGGCGGCAGCGGGACGGTGGCGGCGCCGTCGACGGGCATGTTCGTGGGGAGCGGGCGGTCCCGAAGCACGGCGTTGCTGTCGGCCGCGGCGCGGACCGTGGCGCCGTGGGGAAGCTCGACGGCGCGAAGCGTGACCGCCGCCGCGCTTCGGTTCAGGGCGGAGACCGTCACGCGGAGCTTGCCGCCCGGACGCGCCGCGGGATCGCGCGCGATGGCTTCGAGCCAGAGGCCCGCGCAGGAGCGGATCACGTCGTCGAGTTCGCGGCGCTTCAGGGCCGCCCAGGGATCGTCGCCGAGCCGGCGCATGGCCGCGCGGGCGCGCGCGAGGATGGGAAGAATCCGATGCGGGGCCGACGGCTCGAACGCGCGGGCGGCCTCCGCCAGGATGGAGTCCACCGCCCCGCCGCCGGCGACGCGCGCCCAGCTCGTGGAGATTCCGTCCATAAGATCGCCGCTCGACGCGCGAGCGGAGTCGCCGTCGAGAAGCTCGAAATAGGCGGGCGTCGGGCCGCGGCGCTCGGCCGCGCCGAACCCCTGGCTCTTGTGCATGCTGCGGCTCGCCGCCGAGATCTCCGTGTAGCTCTTGCCGAGAAGCGGATCGAACGCGCCCAGCTCGACGGTGAGGAGCGGAGGAAGCTTGGGATCGCGCGGCGCGGGGTCGAGCCGGAAGACGTTCCAGAAAATCCGCTTCGCCCGCCACGGCTTCACCGTGCGCAATTGCTCGGGGAATCGTCGCGGATCGGCCGCCGCGGCGAAGGCTTCCTTGGCGAGGATGGCGGAGGCCTGGTGGTGCCCGTGGCCGCCGCGCGTGTCGGTGGGAAAGCGCGTCACGATCACGTCCGGGCGGAAATTCCGGATGGCCCATACGACGTCGGCGAGCATCTGCTCGCGGCCCCAGATCCCCATCGTCTCGTCGGCGCTCTTCGAGTAGCCGAAGTCGACCGCACGCGTGAAGTACTGCTCCGCCCCGTCGACGCCGCGCGCCGCGAGAAGCTCCTGCGTGCGGATCACTCCGAGCGCCTCGCCCGTCTCGGAGCCGAGGAGATTCTGGCCGCCGCTTCCGCGCGTCATGGAGAGGTAGCCGACCCGGAGCTTTCGCCCCTTCGAGAGGTAGGTGATGAGCGCGGTGTTCTCGTCGTCCGGATGGGCGGCTACATAGAGCACGCTGCCCACGACCCGGAGGCGCTCGAGCGCCGATTGGATCTCGCCGGCGCTCATGACGTCGCGCGGCCGCGATTCGGCGCCGGCGCGCGGGGGCGCGAACGGGCCGAGGGCCGCGAGAAGCGCCGCGGCGAGGAGTGAGATCAGGTGGCTCGACCGAACGATGACGCGTCCTCCCGGCATCCGGAGTCCTCGATGGTGAGTGGAAAGGTCTCCGGGGTCCGCGGGGCGCGGCGGAGAACCGGCTCGAAGCCCGAAAAGTCTAGCACGGGGTTTCGGCCGGCCGATAGCCGGGGGCGCGGGGAGCAGTAGCCGGACGGGCCCGGCTCCGGTACACTCCCGCTTCTTCAGGGCTTCGCCGTCGGACCCGCCCGAAGCAACGACCCAGGGGGAATCACCCATGAAGCGCTATGCCGTGCTCGCCATGATCGCCGCCTCGCTCCTCGCCGTAAGCACCCCTGCCGGGGCCGAAGCGCCGCCCGCCGGGAAGGTCCCGGGAGTGCAGGGCGAGTTCATCCGGAATTTCGACGCCGCCGACTCCAAGCTGCTTCAGCTCGCCGAGGCGATCCCCGCCGAAAAGTTCTCCTGGCGCCCCGCCGAAGGCGTTCGCTCCGTCTCGGAGGTCCTCCTCCACGCCGCGGGCTCCAATTACATGTTCATGAACTTCGTCGGCACGGCGCTCCCCGCCGGGGTCGACCTGAAGACGTTCGAAACCTCGACCGTCAAGAAGGACGAGGTGATCGACCTGTTGAAGAAGTCGATCGCGCACGTGAAGACCGCCGCGGCCGCCATGAGCGACGCCGACCTCGACGCCCAGGCGAAGTGGTTCATGGGCGAGAGCCCGAAGCGCGAGATCCTCTTCGTCATGGCCTCGCACAACCACGAGCATCTCGGACAGCTGATCGCCTACGCCCGCATGAACGGGATCACGCCGCCCTGGAGCAAGAAGGAGTAGCCGCATTCCCGCCACGACCGTTTCCGGCGTACTCGAAATCCTCGACCGCGGAGGGGGCTTTCTCCGCGATCCGGCCCGCTCCTTCGCGCCGAGCCGTCAGGACGTCTTCGTTCCCGCGGCCCTGATCAGCCGGCTGCAGCTGATCTCCGGCGCCGTCGTCTCGGGCTCCGCGGTGCCGGAGCGCCAAGGGCTCCGCCTCGACAACGTGGAGTCGGTCTGCGGCATGGCGCCGGACGTCTTCCGCGCCCGCACGCCGTTCACGAAGCTGACCGCGACGAATCCCGACCGGCGCTTCAAGCTGGGCAAGGGCGGCAACGCGACGATGCGGATCGTCGATCTCTTCGCGCCCGTGGGCCGGGGGACGCGCGGCCTCATCGTGTCGCCCCCGAAGGCCGGGAAGACCCAGATCCTGGAGGACTTCGCGAACGCGATCCTGGCCGACGCGCCGGAGACGCTCGTGGTGGTCCTGCTCGTCGACGAGCGTCCCGAGGAAGTCACGCACTTCCGCCGCCAGGTGAAGGCCGAAGTGCTGGCGAGCAGCAGCGACCAGTCGCTGGAGGACCACGTGCAGCTCGCCACGATGTGCATGGCGAAGGTGCGCTGCGACCTGGAGTGCGGACACCACGTGGTGGTGCTCGTCGACAGCCTCACGCGGATGGGACGCGCGTTCAACTCCTACGGCGCCGAGTCGGGCCGCACGATGAGCGGAGGATTGGATTCGCGCGCGCTCGAGATCCCGCGCAAGTTCTTCGGAATGGCGCGAAACGTGGAGAACGGCGGATCGATCACCGTGCTCGCCACGGCCCTCATCGAGACGGGCTCGCGCATGGACGACATGATCTTCGAGGAGTTCAAGGGGACGGGAAACAGCGAGATCGTCCTCGACCGCGCCCTCGCCGATCAGCGCGTCTTTCCCGCCATCAACATCGCGAAGTCGGGGACGCGGCGCGACGAGCTCCTCTACTCCAAGAGCGAGATCGACGCGATCAACCGCCTTCGGCGCCGCGCGCTCGAGGTGCCGCCGAAGCAGGCGATCCTCGATCTCCGCAAAGCCCTCGAGATGTACCCCACGAACGAGGAGCTGCTGAAGCAGATCGGCTGAGGGGCGCCACGGCGCTCACCGCGATCCCAGCACCGGGGGGCCGACCTTCGGCCTCAGGATTTCCGACAATAGATCGGGCTTCGACTCGTCGCGAACGAGGATGGGGTGGCGAGGCCCGCCGTTCCACGCGACTTGAAACGCCCGCACGAAGTCTCCGTGCTCGGCGATGATCTCGAACGGCTCGGTTCCGCCCTTCCCGGCGCGCAGCTCCTCCCGAAGGTGCTCCGGCGTGTACTTCCGACTCCGAACCGAAATCACCTTCATGCCGGGCCCGAGCCCCGCCTTCGCGGCCGGACTATCGGCGATCACGTCCGTCAAGGCGCCGTCCTTGTCGAGCACGATGCCGAGCGAATACGACTCGTCGACGTACTTCCCCTCCGACTCGGCCGCTTTCATTCGGGCGGTGAGGCTGTCGGCCCAGCCCAGCTTCCAGCCGCCGGCGGCGATGCCGTTCAGCGGCGCCCTCGCGGAGGTCGAGTCGATGCGCGACGTGAGGAATCCGCGCCAGTCATAGGTCGCCACCTGGTTCAGCGCGGCGACGACGTCGTCGAAGGTGTGGGGCACGACCTTCGGAGGTCCGCTCGTTCCTCCGGCGAAGACCCGGCAGAAGTCGTCGAGCGAGCGCTTGCCGCCGGTCTCGCGGCGGATGACCGTGTCGGCATCGAGCCAGATCAACACGCCCTCGCCGTAGAAGTCGACGCCGCGCCGCCACGAGCTCCACGCCCCGGGGGCTCCGTAGAGGAATTGGGCGCCGACGGTGGTGTCCTTCAGGGGCCGCCAGGATCGCCCGGGCTCCCGATCGAGGTCCGCGGCGGTTCCGGCGAGTTCGTCGCGCTGCCAGTCGGGGGGAACGACGCCGCTTCGCGACATCAGCACGTAGCCTAGGTAGGAGGTCAACCCCTCGTAGACCCAGAGGAGCTCCGTCTGCATCGGCTTCTGGTAATCGGAGCGCGTGAGGCCGGCCGGGCGGCGATACTTCCCGATCCACGAGTGGACGTACTCGTGAGGAAGGAGCCCCGCGGACGCTTTGACGAGATCCGGATCCACGATCGAGCGCTCCCCGAGCCGGTTGTCGCTCGATTCGTGATGCTCCAGGCCGAAGTGGGCCACGTCGTCGCTCAGCGTGAGGAGGAAGTCGTACCGGCGGTAGTGGCGCGCGCCGAAGAGCGCTTCCGCCTCGTCCACCATCCGCCGCCAGGAGGCGATCAGCTCGGGGCTCGCGTTCAGTCCCTCCCGGCTATCGCAGGCTATGTCGATCGCGTGCGCGGGCGTCTTCCCCGGGGAGAGATCGATCCGCCGGTGATACGCCCCTGTCTGCACGGGGGAATCGATGAGCGAGGTCAGGGAAAGCGGCTCGAACGCGATCCAGTCGCCGGTCGTGGCCGCTGCGGGCTCGAGCGCCGTCCCGTACTCCCACCCGGCGGGAAGTCGCAGGTGAGGCGCGATCGTGAGCTGGTCGGTGGAGGGGACGGCCGGATAGACGAGGAGCTGATTCCAGTTCAAGACGGCGAGTCGATCGGTCGACGAGCCGCCCGACGTGAAATCGCCGTGAGAGCTCTGGAGCGCGTCGAGCGAGACGTCGAGCCGATCGACGCCGCGCGGCACCGCGCACCGGATGGTGTACATGTCGATCGCGTCCCGCTCCCACGGGACCGGTCTACCACCCACCGTGAGCTTGAGCCCGGCGAGGTCTGCGATCGGGCCCGACGGTGCGTGCTCGCCCGGAATCCACTTGGGGTAATAGAGCGTCAGCGCGCCCGGCTTCACCGGGATCTCGAGTCTCGCGTGGACGATGCCGCGCGGGGCCTCGGTCGCGTCGACGTAGAGGTGGATCGTGCCGGCGTTCGAGTCGGTTCGGGGCGCCGAAAGCGCGGGGGCGGCCGTCGTGAGGAGCGGGAGGACGATCCCGAACACGGTCAGGGCGCGTGGACACATGGCGACCTCCTGGCGATTGAGAGCGGTGGCTCGGGGAGGTGCCGACGCTAGCAGGGAGGACGGCCACGGGAGCATGGGACCTAGGGATACCCATTGAAGGCCAGCTCCTGGGCCGGAGCGCGCATCGATTCCCGGCCCCGCGTATCGGGGCTGACCTCCTCCGCCTCGACGCGTAGAATCGCGTCCCATGTCCCCCCCAACCGCGGGCCGCGATCCTCGCCGCGGCCCCGGCGCTCCCGCGCTCTGGATCGGCGCCGCGGTCGCGGCCGTCGTCGGCACGCTCCTGACCCTAGCCGGGGTTCGTGCCTTCGGCCCTCATCGCCCCGAGCCGAGCGTGCGGCGCTTCGCCATCCCGGCGCCGCAGCTGAACGCGGGACTCGACACGCCGGTCCGGATCTCGCCGAACGGGCGCTACGTTCTCTATCCGAGCGGACAACATCTCGCGGTCCGAGATCTCGAGACATTCACGCCGATCGATGTCGCCGGCTCCGAGGGAGCGACGTCCGCGTTCTGGTCTCCCGACAGCAAGCGGATCGCGTACCTGAAAGCCGGAGCGCTCTGGACGTCGGATCTCACCGGAGCGGGCGCGATAACTGTTCCCACTGGCATCGCCGACCTCGGCATCGACGGCGGCGACTGGGGCGAGGATGGAAACCTCGTGCTCGCGCGTCGCCGGGAAGGGCTCTACACGGTCCCCGCCTCGGGCGGAGAGGCCCGGCTTCTCCTCCGCCAGGATTCGGCGGAAGTCGATTTCCGCCACCCGCAGTTCCTTCCCGATGGCCGACACATCATCGCGGTCGCCACGCGAAAGGCCGGGCGCGACGCGGTGGTGCTCGTCTCCTATCCGGAGGGCGTTCGGAAGAACCTGGGCGAGTTCGAGACTCTCGCGGCCGCGCGATACTCCCCCGACGGATTCCTGCTTCTCACGATCGAGGGCCGTGAGGCGGCGATCGTGGCCGTTCCGTTTTCGAAGTCGAGCTGGACGATCGGCGGCCCCCCCGTTCTCGTCGCCTCGGGCGGGCTCTTACCGTCGGTCTCGTCCGACGGGAGCATGGTCTACGTCCGCCGCGTCGCCGACGACCCGATGAACGGGATTCTCCTGGTCCAGAACTGGGCCAAGGGCCTGGCGAGGGACGCGGAGGGAAAGTAGGGCCCCACGGGGGGTTGCACGAAATGCCTTTACAAACCGAATCTCCTGGCCGAT
>DASTKG010000020.1:0-40038 GCA_035716005.1 Candidatus Eiseniibacteriota bacterium | reverse complement strand
TCCAAGGCGGCGCGCTTCCGCTCCGCAAGGCCCTCGCCTATGCGGCGCAAGCGGCGGAGGGGCTCTCGGCGGCCCACGCCAAAGGAATCGTCCACCGCGACCTGAAACCCGAGAACCTCTTCGTCACGAAGGCGGGACGGGTGAAGGTGCTCGACTTCGGCCTGGCCAAGTTGACGGACGCCGGGGCCGCGGCGCCCGCGCCCACCGACGTGACCACCCCACCCGGCACCATGACGAGCCCCGGCGCGATCCTCGGCACCACCGCGTACCTCTCACCCGAGCAGATTCGGGGCGATCGCGTCGACGCCCGGACCGACGTCTTCTCCCTCGGGATCGTCCTGTTCGAGTTGCTCACGGGACGCCGTCCGTTCGAAGGACGCACGTCGGCCGATGTCATGAGCGCCATCTTGAATCAGGAGGCGCCCGCTCTCGCCACGCTGCGCCCCGACGCGCCGCCGCAGCTTGCGTGGCTCGTCCGGCGCTGCCTGGCGAAGGATCCCGAGCGCCGAGTCCAGACGAGCCTCGACGTGCGGAACGAGCTCGAGGAACTGCTGCGGGACCTCGACCTCGGGGCATCCGCCGACTCGCCCGCCGATCGCAAGACGGCCGAACCGGTGGAGCGGCGCTTCCTGCTGACCGCGGCCCACGTGCGCCAGTTGTCGATTCGGAATCCGCGCCTCATCGGCTACCCGTTGACCTACATCGACAATGGAGTGGAATCGGAAACGCTCGTCTTCTTCCTGCACGGCGTGGGGGGAGACCACCGGAGATTCGAGGCTTCCTTGCGGAGCCTTCCGTATCGGGCCGTTTCCGCCTCTCTGGCCGGGTTCGCGCCGAACGACGCCTACCGCCCGACGCTCTCGTTCGACGATCATTCGCAGCTCATGCGGATTCTCCTCGCCGAACTCGTGCGCGAGGTCCGCCCGGCGCGCACGATTCTCGTCGGTTTCTCGGCGGGAGCGGATCAGTTCCTCCGCATGATCGAATCGGATCAGGGAGTGGGCGTCGACGTGGCGGGGCTGGTGGCTCTGGGCACGAACGTCAGCATGGAGACCTGCTTCGTCTCGAGGCTCTATGCTCGGATGGACACCGGAAATCCCGAAGGAATCGTCGACGCGCTCAAGTCGCTCGGCGACGGGGTCACGTCCCTCCCGGCATGGCTCACGCTTCAGACCTACATCGCGCAGACCTTCATGAAGTTCGGCTCCGATCTGGAGCCGCTGCGGCGCTACTCGGCGGAGCTGATCGCCCCGTTCGAGGGAGGTGGAGATCCGCTTCCGGGCTGGTACCGCGCCGCCACGGCGCGGATTCCGAGCGTTCGGTTCGTCTTCTCCAACACGGAGGCCGCTCCGGCCGAGGCGGTGCTGTCGCGCCACCTGGAGTCGAACGTGCTCGGCGACCGTTTCACGGAACACTCGTACGTGACGGAGCCGGTCGCCCACGGCCGTCTGACCGACGTCGCCGTGGCCAACCGCTACATCGAGAGCGTCGTCGCGGAACTCGCCGCGCCCTAGAGATCCACCAGCACGCCGAATCCCCCGAACGCCATCCGCTTCATGTCGAACGGCATCGCGTTCGGATTCATCATCGCCGCGAGCCTCGGGTCCTTCATGACCTTGGCGTTGATGCGATCCCGCTGGGCCCGCGACTTGTAGACGATCCAGGAGAAGACGACCTTTTCGCCCGGCTTGAGCTTGAGCCCGCGCCGGAACGCGCCCGTGTGCTCCGCCTTGAGGTCGTCGCCGACGCACTCGCGGTACTCGAGGGCGCCGTACTCCTTCCAAATCTTCCCGGCTTTGAGCGAGATCCGGCGGTACGCTTCCAACTTCTTCTTGGGGACGGCGAGGAGGAAACCGTCGACATAGATGGCCACGGAGGGTCTCCCATGGTTGGAGTTCGGTGTCAACCGAGCGGTTGCACTTCATTCTAGGACATTGTCGCCCACCTGAACACGGCCGACGCGGGCCAACATCGCTACAACCATGAAGTTCGGCTCCGACCTGGAGCCGCTGCGGCGCTACTCGGCGGAGCCGATCGCCCCGTTCGAGGGAGGGGGAAGGGCTAGAGGCGCGCGTCGAGAGCGGCGAGGGACTCGAATCGCTCCACCCCCGCGATGGGCGTGGGTGCGCCGGCGCCGCCGATCCAGAGAGGCACTCGTCGGGGGAGGGCGTCCCGCAGGAGCGCGACGGCCTTCGCGGCGCGGGAGCGTGGCACCACGGACGAGATGCTCACGGCGACGGCGGCCATGTCATGGCTCACGGCGGCGGCGATCTGATCGATCGGCGTGTCGGCGCCGAGGTAAGCGACGCGATAGCCCCGCATGGCCAGAATGACCGACACGGCGAGGAGCCCGGCTTCATGTCGGTCGCCCGACAGTGTGGATGCGACGACCCTCGGACCCGTTGCCCGGCGCTCGAAGGGCTCCCGCACCTCGCGTAGGAAGTCGCTCAAGCATGCCGCCGCGAAGTGCTCGTGTCGAACCTCCAACTTTCCGCTCTGCCACGCCACTCCGACGTCGGCCATGAAGGGTCCCGCGATCTCGTCGAGGAAGGGGATCGGGCCCATGTGAGCCCACTGCCTCCGAAGTTCTCCGATGAGTCGTACGCGGTCGAAGTCGGCGACAGCCTCGAAGAGCAATTCCGGGCCGCGGACCTGAGTTCCGTCCGCGCCTCGCGGCGCGGGTGTCGACGGCCTCGAAGCCGTCAGCCTGGCCAGGGCCTTCAACTCCTTCGCCGAAAGCCCGAGAATCTCGCCGGGACGGTGACCGCGCTCCATGAGCGTTCGGACAAGCCGCAGTCGATCGACCGTCGCGGAGTCGTAGACCCGATGCCCGGAGGGTTTCCGCGAGGGGAGCGGGGCCCCGTACCGGCGCTCCCAGGTCCTCAAGGTCTCGACCGGAATCTCGGTCGCCCGGGATAGCGCCCCGATCGAAAGAGATCGGGCGTTCGCCGTTCCTTTGTTCGCCCGTTGCCGCATCCCGTCGCCTCGATTCCCCGATCTATCCACGCCATCCCGCCCAGGAAACCGGCTCTCGGCCCGCGTTCGGTTGGCTCCACCCCTGTAGATGCACCGATTTTGAACAGGATACGCCGCTTTCGGCCGGGCTCGCCACATTCTTATGGGGCCATGACTTGACGGGTGCCATTCAAAAACTGTTCAAAAACTACCCAAATCCCGAATCCATCCGGTTCGGGAGCCATCTACAGGGCTGTACCCGATCACGTTCCCAACGCCGTGACCACCATCCCGGAGCAGAGGGCCCATCGGCACCGGCAGCCCGGGATCCGACACAAGGAGGATCCGATGTCCCTGTTCAAGCGCCATGCCCTGATCGCCGTCGCTCTCGTCGCCGCTTTGGGTGCTACCGGCTGCAACGACGATGACAACAACAATCCCGTGGCCCCGGCCGCGCCCGCGAGCGTCATGGCCATCCACGCGTCCCCCGATGCCCCGGCGGTCGATCTGCTCGTGGACAACGTCGTCGCCGGAACCGGTCTCGCGTTCCCGGACAACACCGGGTACCTGAGCGTCAGCGCGGGCTCGCACAACATCAAGGTGAACGTCACCGGCACCTCGACCACGGTCATCGACGCGAACGTTTCGGTGACGGGCGGGACGAGCTATTCGGTCTTCGCCGTCGACTCGGTCGCGGTCATCTCGGCCCTCGTCCTGGAGGACGACCTCACGACGCCGGCCGCCGGCAAGGCCCACGTCCGGTTCGTCCACCTCTCGCCGAACGCCCCCGCGGTCGACATCGCGGTCCAGGGTGGCCCGGTGGTCTTCGCGAACAAGGCGTTCAAGGAGTACACGGCCTTCACGCCGCTCGACGCCGGCACGTACGATCTGGAAGTGCGCCTGGCGGGCACGTCGACGGTGGTCCTCCCGCTGAACGGCATCACGCTTCAGGCGGGCAAGATCTACACGGTCTTCGCGAGGGGATTCGTGGGCGGCACGGGCGCCCAGGACCTGGGCGCCGAGATCATCGTGAACAACTAGTCGCGATCCCAGACGAAACGCCGTCGAGTCGATCCGCCGAATGGCCCGCGCGAAGCCGCGCGGGCCATTTCGGTTGCCATCGTTCGGCGGATTCCGCGGAGGGGGGCGCCGTCGTTCGTTTTCGCAGGACCCATCCGTTCCTCCCAGTAGAAGGAGGAACCATGAAGCTACGCTGGCTCAACCTGATCTCCATGGCCGCCATGGCGCCCCTGGCCGTGAACGTCTCCCCGACGCTCCAGGACAGTTCCGTCACGAGCCTTACGATCGCCATGGGGTCGGGGGACTACGCGTACGTCACCCGCGGATGCGACAACGAGGTGATTTCCGCGAACAAGCGCCATTTCCGGGAATCGGCGATCGCCCTGAACCATGACTTCAAGGGGGCTCCGGAATTGGGCGTTCGAGCGACCATTCTGAACGAGATGCCCGAGTACGAAGATGGGACGGTGATCCTGAATCCCTACGGCGCTCTCGAGGGAAAGCATGTCGGGTTCGGGATCGGATACGTCTCGGTCCCGGACGCCTACTCCTACTACGACCGCCACTACGAGATCGTCCCCGCGAGCGGCCACCTCCGGTTCGGCCGCCGGGAAGGCACCCACTTCTCGATGCACCTGAACGAGGATCTTCCTCTCACCTCCGGTGGGGGCGCGTTTCGCATGGGCGTCGGCTTCCGCCCGGCCCGCGTCGCCGACATCTGGCTCGGGTCGGCGGTCTTCCCGTACGACAGGCCCGGATTCGTCGCGCGCGCCGACATTCACGCGACCCGATTCCTCGACCTTCATGCCACCGGTCGGTTGGGAGGCTCGGAGGGAGTCGAAGAGAATGCGTTCTCGCTCGGGGCGACGTTCAAGCTCACGCACTAGAGTTCGACGATCGTGATCCCGGGGTTCTCGCGGCTGTAGTCGGGGTCGTCCCGCAACACCGGGTAGCGGTCGCAGAGCGCTCGGGCCTCCTCGTTGAAGAGGCTCCACTCCTCGCCCGCGATGAAATTCTTGATGCCCCCCTCCTTCTTCCGGAGGGCGAGCGACCGCCGGAGCGCGCCTCGAAGCTTCCCGCCGACGCCGCTCGAGCCGTAGCCGTGAATCACTTTCAGAATCCGGACCCCGCCCGACTTGGCCGCCGCCAGTTCGTCGAGCAGATGGCGCCTCGCCTCGTCCACCGTCGGCATCGACGCCTTGACGTTGATCTCCCGGATCGCGCCTTTGTTCGCCATGGGCCGCACGCTAGTCGCGGCGCCGCCCCGCGTCAACACTCCAGGGCGGAATCGGTCCCTCGTTCGTGGTACCCTCGCGCGCTATGGCTCTCGCACCCGGAACGAAACTAGGCCCCTACGAAATCATCGACGCGCTCGGCGCCGGCGGCATGGGCGAGGTCTATCGCGCGCGCGACACGCGTCTCGGCCGCGACGTCGCCGTGAAGGTCCTTCCCGAGCATCTCTCCGCGCAGCCCGAGATCCGCGCCCGCTTCGAGCGGGAAGCGAAGACCGTCTCCTCGCTCAATCATCCGAACATCTGCACCCTCTTCGACGTCGGCCGCGAGGGCGACATCGATTACCTCGTGATGGAGCTGGTGGAAGGCGACACGCTGGCCGCGCGGCTCGGACGGGGCGCCATGAACCCGGCGGAACTGCTCCGGATCGGCGCGCAGATCGCCGACGCGCTCGACCGCGCGCACCGCGCCGGCGTGATCCACCGCGATCTCAAGCCCGGGAACATCATGCTCACGAAGTCGGGTGCGAAGCTCATGGACTTCGGCCTGGCCCGCGCGGTGGGGCTGGCGGGCCCGGGGTCGGGCTCGAGCCACTCGGGCATGACCATGACCCACTCGCCGACGGTGGGGAAGGCGCTCACGGCCGAGGGAACGCTCCTCGGAACGTTCCAGTACATGTCGCCAGAGCAGCTCGAAGGAGCCGAGGCCGACGCGCGGAGCGATATCTGGGCGCTCGGCTGTGTCCTCTATGAAATGGCGACGGGCCGCCGTCCCTTCGAGGGCCGGAGCCAAGCGTCCCTCATCGCGGCCATCTTGGAGCGGGAGCCCGCGCCGGTGACCGAGATTCCCTCGGGCTCGGCCTCCGCGGCGATCGCCGGGGCCATGCCGCAGGGGCTCGATCGCGTCATTCGGAACTGCCTCGCGAAGGATCCCGAAGAGCGGAGCCAGACGGCGCACGACGTGAAGCTGCAACTCCGCGGCATCGCGGAGACGGCGGGATACTCCGCCTCGAGCAGCCAGTTCGCGCCGGCGACGCCGCTTCCGGGCGGCGCGGCGGCCATCGCGGCCGGGAAACAACGCCGCGGCTCTCCCCTCCCATGGGCGATCGCCGCGCTCGCGGTGATCGTGACGGTCGTGACGGTCGCATGGCTCTACCCGAAAGCGACGGCGACTCCTCCGACCTACCGATTCCGTCCGTACGTGAACGTTCCGGGCGCGCAGGAATCGTTCTGGCCGCGCCTCTCGCCCGACGGCAGGGTCCTCGCATTCGCGGTGGTCGATTCGGCCGGCGTCTCCCACGCCTGGGTGCGCCGCATGGACGAGAACGTCCCGCGGCCCGTGGTGGGCGTCGACGGCTTCGGCCGCTTCTACTGGTCGCCCGACAGCAAGGAACTCGTTTTCATCGCTCAGAACCGGATGCTCCGCGTCCCGGTGGCGGGCGGCGCGCCGGTCGTGATTTGCGAGGCGCAGGGTGGAGCCGATCTTTCGTGGGGGTCCAAGGGGCGCATCCTGATGGACGGCCGTCGCGGCGATTCGCTGCGCGTCGTGCCCTCCGGCGGCGGCGAGCTCCAGCCGGCGACGCGCATCGATCGCGCCGCGGGCGAAACGGGGCACGCGTGGCCCTGCTTCCTCCCCGACGGCGAGCACTTCCTCTACATCGCCAACACCGGGCAGACGAACCAGGGACTGGTCAAGCTCGCGAAGCTCGGCTCGCTCGAATCGAAGACCCTCACGACCACGGACGGACGAGTCGAATACACGTCCGGCGGCTGGATCGCCTTCCTCCGCGGCACGACGCTCATGGCGCAGAAACTCAACCTGGGCGCCGGCAAACTCGAGGGCCAGCCGATCCCGATCGCGGAGAACGTGCGAGTCGGAACCGCCTTGGGGCACTTCTCCCTCTCCGACAACGGCGTCTTCGCCTTCGCGCAGCTGGCGAACGATCCCGTGAACTCGGTGATGCTCGTCGACCGGCGCGGGATTCCGGGCGGCGCCCCGCTCGCCACCGGAAGCTTCCGCAATCCCCGCTTTTCCCCCGACGCCCAGCGGATCCTCGTGGAGCGGCGGGAGGCGTTCGGCACCCAGAGCGGCGATATCAGTGTCCTCGACATCGCGCGCGGCACGGAGACGAGGCTCACCTTTTCCGGCGGACGCGCGAACGGGGGGCGGTGGTCACCCGACGGGAAGCGGTTCATCTGGGCGACGTTCGGCGCGCCCGGAGCGACCGTGCTCCACGTGGGGGCCGCGGACGGACTCGGCGCCCAGGACTCCGTCGTCCTTCCGGGGCTGACGAACGCCTTCCCCACTCAGTGGGACGCCGCCGGTTCGAGGTGGATCTTTCACACGATCAACCCCGGCATCGGAGCTCGCGTTTTGAGCGTCTCCTCCGAAGGGCTGAATCGCACGCCCCAGGCCCTCACCGACTCGACGACGCTCGCGGCGTGGGGCGCCGTCTCGCCCGACGGCCGCTGGCTGGCGTTCGCCTCGGGACGTGGCACCCAGAACATTCAGATCTACGTCCAGAGCCTGCTAGGGCCCCCCGGGCGCTGGCAGATCTCGACGGCCGGCGGCTTCTCGCCGAAGTGGACCAAGGGGGGCCGGGAGCTCGTCTTCGAAACCTTCGATCAGCGGCTCATGGCCGTCGACATCGACACCAAGGACGGCTTCCACGCGGGGACGCCGCGCGTCCTCTTCAACCTTCAGTCCCGCATGGCCGGGAACGGAACCACCGCGTGGGACGCGGACGCCGCCGGCGAGAAGTTCGTGGTCATCGTTCCGCCGCGCGTCGAGACCACCAACTCGATCGAGGTCGTCACCGACTTCGGGTCGCTGGTGAATCGCCGGTAGTAGCCTCGACGGGGGTGAGCCCTACCACCTCCGGATAGCCGGCCCCTTTCGTGGACTCGAGGTACCCTTCAGACTACCGGGCCGCGTTCGGCTTTCACGAATCCCACCGAAGTTCGGCGCGCCGAGAACGGCCCGCAAGCCCTCGAAGGGAGGACGTGACCATGTTCGCCACTTCCCGCCGACGCCCATTCTCGGCGATCGCCGCCGTCGTCGCGCTTCTTGTCGCGGCGCTCTCCGCGCTCTCCGCGCCGGCCGCGCCGGCCCAGACGAGCGACACCTACAAGTACAGCGACGCCCACTTCCATCTCACCAACTACGCCCAAGAAGGGACGCCCCTGGCGGAATACGTGAAGATGATGGGCACGTCGGTGAAGCGCTCCACCGTCTTCGGCCTGCCGCTTCAGCAAATGTGGGATTACCAGAACAGCGGCGACTTCGCTCCCACGTACTACCTCCAGACGGACGCGCCGCTCTACTACTACTCCTTCACCGACGCCTTCATCGCCATGTCGTACAAAGCGCTGCCGCCCGAGCAGCAGGCGCGCCTCGATCCGATGATCACCGGCTTCAACCCGGCCGACATGTACGCCGCGGATCACATCCGCCGGGTGCTCCTCACGTTCCCGGGAGTCTTCTCGGGCATCGGCGAGTTCAGCATCCACAAGGAGTTCGTTTCCTCCAAGATCGCCGGCGGTCCGGCGAGCCTCAACAACCGCGCCCTCGACCGCATCTTCGACTTCGCGGCCGAGGCCGGCATGGTCGTGATCCTGCACAACGATATCGACGTGCCCTTCCCGAAGCCGGACCAGGAGCCGTACATCCTGCTGCAGATGAAGGAACTCATCGAGCGGCATCCGAAGACGACGGTCATTTGGGCGCATTTCGGGGTGGGGCGCATCGTGCGGCCGGCGAAGGATCAGCTCGCCATCTTCGACCGGGCGCTCGGGAAGCCGCAGTTCGCGAATCTCTACATCGACATCTCGTGGGACGAGACGGCGAAGTACATCACGTCGAGCCCGGAGGCGGTCCGCGCGACGGCCGCGCTCATCAACAAGTACCCCGACCGCTTCCTGTTCGGGAGCGACGTCGTGGCTCCGAAGAGCATCGACTCGCCCATGGCGGTCTACAACGCGTACGAACCGCTCTGGAAGGCGCTGACCCCCGAGGCGCGGCGGAAGATCCTCTTCGAGAACTACGAGCGGCTCTTCGATGCCGCGCGCGTGAGCGTGCGCGCCTGGGAGGCGGCGAACAAGGACAAGCCGGGCGTCATTCCGGCCGCCACGCCGGCTTCGGGCTACAAGTAATCGGGGACTCTCCGGTCAGGCCTTCTTCGCGTACGACTCGAGGAAGCCGCACTCTCGGCACCGATGGGTGCGGACAGGGAAGCGCTCCTTCCCTTTCGTCTTCAATCCGGTCCAGAAGCTCTTCTCCGGCGCTCCCTCCATCCACTCCGCCGCGTGCGGCAGGTCCGCGTCGGCTCGGTCCAGGAGGAATCCCGGTTCCATCTCACCCTTGCACTTGGGGCAGCGCGTGGTTTCGAATGACATGTCGCCTCCGCTCGAGACTAGGAAAGTTCGCATTCCATGAAGACCGCGATCTCCTTGATTCGATCCGGAACGTCGTCGGGCGGGCTCACGCGTCTGAAGCCTGCCGCCTCGTAGAGCGCGTGGGCCGCGGTCATCGACTTGTGGCTGTCGAGAACCATCCGCCGGTAGCCCGCCGCCCGCGCCTCTTCGAGTAGACGCGCGATCAGCTGCCGGCCGACGTTCAATCCCCGAAACCCGGGCCGCACGTAGAGCCGCTTCACCTCGCCCGTCTCGGCGTCATGCCGCCGGAGGCAGACGCAACCCGCCGGTCGCCCCTCGTGCGTCGCGAGGAGGAGGCGCCCCTTCGGCGGGGCGTAGACTCCGGGAAGTGTCGCCAGCTCTCGGTCGAGACCCTCGAACGCCGGAGCGTGCTCGCTGCCGGGTTCGAGCGAGATCGCCCAGGCCGTGTACTCGCGCAGGAGTTCCTCGGCCGCGGCGATCTGGCCGGGCGAGGCGACCTGCGAAATGAGGAGCACGATCCGCCTCCTTATCGCGGCAGGATCTTCAAAATCTCCGCGCCGTACTTCTCCGCCTTGCTCGGGCCGATTCCGTGGCAGAGCAACAGCTCGTCGAGCGTCCTGGGATTCGTCGTCGCGATGTCGTCGAGCGTCCGATCGGAGGCGATGACGAACGCCGGCTTCGATTCGAAGCGCGCCCGTTCGAGGCGCCAGCGGCGGAGCGCGTCGAAACGCTCGGCGTAGCCGGCGGGCTTCTCGTCGTCCAGGGCGCCCGGGAGGCCGATCGCGCGGGCCCTCGTCTCCATGCCCGACGGCTTCGCCTTCCCGCGTCCCGTCTGCTTCCGCGTCTTCGGCTCGAGCGACGGCAGGATCAACCGCGCGGGCCGCTTTCCCGCCAGTACGGCCGCCCCCTGCGACGTGAGCATCAGGAGCGGATACTCGCCCTCGGTGAAGTCGACCCAGCCGGCGGTGACGCAGCGCTGCATGACGAGGCTCAGCCAGGCGTCGGGGTAGTTCGAAAGCGCGCCGAACTCGCGTCGCTTGTCGAGACCGTACCGCGTCAGACGGTCGTCCTTCTCGCCACGGAGGAGCTTCACCGTCACCTTGAGGCCGAGCCGCTGATCGACCAGCCGGACCGCCGCGAGGATCGCCTTCGCGACCTCCTCGCCCTGCGCCGCGCTCGCCCCCGCGCCGCCGGCCCCGCCGCTCTCGGCCAACTCGCGGCAGACATCGCAGCGCCCGCATCCGTGCAGGGTCTCCACCTCGTCGCCGAAGTATCGAAGGATCGCGTCGTGCCGGCAGGTGCCCCCTTCGGCCCACCGGAGGAGATCGCGGAACATCGACCAGCGATGCTCGATCCAGTCGTCGCCGGCGCCCTCCTCACGAGCGCCCCGCTCGATGAGCGACTTGCGGCGCGGGATATCGGCGAGTCGGAGGAGCAGGAGCCCGAAGGCGTCGAGCCCGTCGCGGCCCGCGCGGCCGACTTCTTGGTAGTAGGCCTCCACGGAGTCGGGGGGCGAGAGGTGGATCACCGCGCGGACGTCGGCGCGATCGATCCCCATGCCGAAGGCGTTCGTCGCGGCCACGACGTCGAGCGCGCCCGACATGAATCGCTGCTGCACCTCGGAGCGGTGCTCGCCCGTGAGGCCGGCGTGATACCAGCCGGCGCGCCACCCGGCGGCGCGAAGCCGCTTCGCTTCCGATTCGGCGTCGGCGCGGCTCAGGGTGTAGATGATGACGGCGCCGCGCCCCGCCACGGCGGAGTCCTTGGCCGCGCGGCCCCGCGTCGCGCGCTCGCCCAACGCTTCCGCGAGCGCCTCGTCCACGCCCGCGTGCCGCTCCTCCGCCGAGCCGACGTTCAACACGCGCAGCGATAGATTCGGCCTCGCGAAGCCTCGCAGGATCTGCGGCGTGTCGGCCCCCAGCTTCAGCTGCGTCACGATGTCGTCGCGCACGGCGGGAGTCGCGGTCGCCGTGCAGGCGAGGACCATCGCGGCGGGGAATCGCTTCACGAAGTCGCCGATCTCCAGGTAGTCGCGCCTGAAATCGTGCCCCCAGTGGCTGATGCAATGCGCCTCGTCGATCGCGATGAGCGGCGGATCGAGCTCGCGGGCCATCTCCTGGAATCCAGGGTAGGGAAGCCGCTCGGGCGCGACGTAGACGAGCCGGTAGGCGCCGTCGCGGATGGCGCGGAGTCGAGCGCGGGCTTCCTCGTCGCCGAGCGTGCTCGCGAGATAGGTGGCGGAGACCCCGCGCGCGGCCAGCGCGTCGACCTGGTCCTTCATCAGCGCGATGAGGGGCGAAATGACGAGCGTCGTGCCGGGGAGCATCGTGGCGGGAAGCTGATAGATGAGGCTCTTCCCGCCGCCGGTCGGCGCGACGAGGAGAAGACGGCGATATTTGAAGAGCGCGTCGAGCGCTTCGCGCTGGCCGGGGCGGAATGCGGCGTAGCCCATCCGCTCGAGCGCGGTTTCGAAGTGCGGCAGGGTGAGGGTCATGGTCGTCGGTGGCGCGATGCTACACTATGGGCGGAACTCGCACGACCGAATCCGGATCCGCGCCCATTCTCCACCCCGTCAACCGAGGGCGACGCCGATGCCACACTACCCCTATCTCATCGTCGGCGGCGGCATGACCGCCGACGCCGCGGCTCGCGGCATCCGCGAGCTCGACCCCAAGGGCCTCATCGGACTGATCGCCGCCGAGGAGGATCCCCCCTACGCGCGCCCGCCGCTCTCGAAGTCGCTCTGGAAAGGGGATCCGCTCGACAGCGTCTGGCGGAAGACCGGCGATGTCGGCGTCGATCTCTTCCTCGGGCGCCGCGTCACGAGCCTCGATCTCCGCGGGAAGAAGGTGACCGACGATCGCGGCGGGACCTACACGTTCGACAAACTCCTTCTCGCCACGGGCGGCGCGGCGCGCCGCCTTCCGTTCGGCGGCGACCAGGTGATCTACTTCCGAACGCTCGACGATTACCGACGCCTTCGCGCGCTGGCCGATCAGGGGAAGAGCTTCGCCGTGATCGGCGGCGGCTTCATCGGCTCCGAGGTGGCGGCGGCGCTCGCGCTCCAGAAGTGCAAGGTGACGATGATCTTCCCCGACGAGGGAATCGGCGCCCGCCTCTTCCCGGCGGATCTGGCCCGCTTCCTGGTCGGCTACTACCGCGAGAAGGGCGTCGACGTCCGGACCGGGGAGCAGGTCACGAACATCGCGCCGAGCGGCTCGCGGGCCGTGGTCGAGACGAAGAGCGGGCTTCGGCTCACCGTCGACGCGGTGGTGGCCGGGATCGGCATCGTGCCGAACACCGACCTCGCGGCGGCCGCCGGCATCGCCGTCGAGGATGGAATTCCGGTCGACGAACGTCTTCGAACGTCCCATCCCGACGTCTTCGCCGCCGGCGACGTGGCGCGCTTCCACGCCCCCGCTCTGGGCGCCCGAATCCGCGTCGAGCACGAGGACAACGCGAACAGCATGGGTCGCGCGGCGGGACGCGCCATGGCGGGCGATTCCACGCCCTACGCGCATCTCCCCTTCTTCTACTCCGACCTCTTCGACCTCGGCTACGAGGCGGTGGGGGAGATGGATCCCCGCGGCGAGGTCGTGGCCGACTGGAAGGAACCCTTCCACGAGGGCGTGGTGTATTACATGGCGGGCGGCCGCGTGCGCGGCGTGCTCCTCTGGAACACGTGGGGCCAGGTGGACGCGGCCAGGGCCCTCATCGCCGAACCGGGCCCGTTCCGGCCGGCGGACCTGAAGGGGCGGCTGCCGGCGGCCTAGGCCCCCCGGCGCGCGGACCCGAGGCGAAGGCCTCCCATCTCCGCGGCCGACCGTTCGATGGTATTCTAGAAAGACATGAGCCTCGCCCCCGGCACACGCTTAGGCGTCTACGAAATCGTCGGCCCACTCGGGGCCGGCGGCATGGGCGAGGTCTTCCGCGCCCGCGACACCCGCCTCGGGCGCGAGGTCGCGATCAAGGTCCTGCCGCAAGACCTCGCGGCCACACCGGAAGTCCGCGCCCGCTTCGAGCGCGAAGCGCAGGTCATCTCCTCGCTCAACCATCCCAACATCTGCACGCTCCACGACGTCGGGCACCAGGGGGGGATCGACTACCTCGTGCTCGAGCTCGTGGAGGGAGAGTCGCTGGCCGACCGCGTTCAGCGCGGCCCGCTCCCGCTCGTCGATCTCCTCCGGATCGGCGTCCAAGTCGCCGACGCGCTCGACAAGGCGCACCGAGCGGGGATCGTCCACCGCGACCTGAAGCCGGGGAACGTGATGCTCGCGAAGAGCGGGGCGAAGCTCCTCGACTTCGGGCTGGCCCGCGGCAGCGTGCTGGGCGAGGCGCCCGGCGGCGCCGCGCATTCGCCTACGATGAGCCGGCCGCTGACCGCGCAGGGGACCATTCTCGGCACCTTCCAGTACATGGCGCCCGAGCAGCTCGAGGGACGCGACGCGGACGCGCGCACCGACATCTGGGCGCTCGGCTGCGTCCTCTACGAGATGGCGACGGGGAAGCGCGCCTTCGAGGGGAAGAGTCAGGCGTCCCTGATCTCGGCGATCATGTCGCAGGAGCCGGTCGCCATTCCGCAGCTCGCGCCCCTGACGCCCCCGGCGCTCGAGCGGCTGGTGAAGGCCTGTCTCGCCAAGGATCCCGACGACCGGATCCAGACCGCGCACGACGTGAAGCTCCAGCTCCAGTGGGTCGCGGAGGGAGGCTCGCAGCTCGGCGTCGCGGCGCCCGTCGCGGCGCGCCGCCGCGCGCGGGAGCGGGGCGCCTGGGCTCTCGCCGCGGTCGCGACCCTCGCGGCCGTGACGCTGGCCGCGATTCAGTTCCGCCCCAAGCCGCCGCGCGACTCGGTCACCTTCGAGCTCACGCCGCCCGCCGGAATCGCGCAGATCGACCTCCCGCGGATCTCGCCGGACGGATCGTGCCTCGCCTTCAACGCCACCGACTCGCTCGGCGTCACGTCGATCTGGGTGCGCCCGATGAACACGCTGGAGGCGCGCCGCCTCGCGGGCACCGAGCAGGCGACGCGCCCCTTCTGGTCGCCCGACAGCCGCTACCTCGCCTACTTCTCGGGTGGAAAGCTCTACAAGATCGACACGGTCGGCGGGCCGCCGTTCCCCCTCTGCGACGCGCCGACCGGCGCCGACGGAAGCTGGAGCCGACGCGGGGTCATCATCTTCGACGGAGGGACGCGCGACAGCATCCGGATGGTCTCGTCGGCGGGCGGAGAGTCGAAGGGGGCCGTCCGTCTCGACCGCGCGAACGGGGAGACCTTCGCGGCCTGGCCGCAGTTCCTGCCCGACGGGCGGCACTTCCTCTACGTCGCGTACCGAGGCTCGGGCGGCGTGCGCACCCTGATGGTCGGCGCGATCGACTCGAAGGAGACGAAGGCGATCGGTCCCGCCGCCTCGCGCGCCGAGTACGCCTCGGGGCATCTCCTCTTCGTGAGGGCGGGAACGCTCCTGGCCCAGAATTTCGACGCCGGCGCGCTGAAGGTGACCGGCGAGCCGTTCCCCGTGGCGCAGGGAGTCGCGTTCGACGAACTCGGAAGCGCCCGCTTCTCGGCGGCCTCGAACGGCACGCTCGTCTATCGGACCGGAAGCGGCGCGGATCTGAGCCGGCTGGCCTGGGTGAATCGGAAGGGGGAGATCGAAGGCACTCTGGGAACGCCCGCCGACTTCGATTCCCCGAAACTCTCGCGTGACGGAAAGCTGCTGGCAGTCGCGCAACGCGAGAGACCGGGGGTCGCGCGCACCCTCTGGGTCTGGGACCTCGAACGCGGGATCGGAAGCGAATTCGCGTCCCCGGGTCAGACGTCGGCGGACGGGCTCTGGTCTCCCGACGGCCGTCGCCTCGCGTACGTCTCGAACCGCGAGGGCCACGTCGACCTCCTGATCAAGCCGATCGACGGAGGGCCCGATTCCGTCGTTCTAACCTCTCCCGATTGGATGGTGCCCTGCAGCTGGTCGTCGGACGGGCGCTGGATCTTCCTCATGAAGCGAACGTCCGAGGGGAAGGGAACGTTCGACGTCGCGGCGGTTCCGATCGGCGGCGCCGCGGGCGAATCGGCCAAGCCGGCGACGGTCGTCGCGACGCCGCAGGACGACGTCCACCCCGCGATCTCGCCCGACGGAAAGTCGCTGGTCTACGTCTCGGTGGAGAGCGATGGGCCGCAACTCTACATGCAGGCGTTTCCGAGCGGCGGCGCGCGGTGGCGCATCACGCAGAACGGGGGCCGGCAACCTTTCTGGCGAGCCGACGGTCGCGAGTTGTTCTACCTCGCGCTGGACCGTAGCATCATGTCGGTGACGGTCGAGCCCGGATCGCCTCCTCGCCTCGGTCGGCCGGTCCGGCTCTTCTACGCGCCGCTGATCGCGCGCCAACTCACGCGCGCCCTCTATGCGCCGACGCCGGACGGGCAGCGCTTCCTCGTGATCGCGCCGTTGGAACGGTCGCGCGTCGGCTCGACGACCGTGGTTCTCGATTGGCTCGCGCGCCATGATAAGGACTGAGACGAGGCCGGGCCGCCTGGCGGCCACGTTCGCTCTTCTGGCGGCGCTCGCCGCGTTCACCGTCCCTCGGGCGTTCGCCGCCGACTCCGTCGCCTCCGCCGACTCGGCCGCGGCCGCCGACACCACCTGGTATTCGCTTCACATCCACGCGGTCCGCGTCGGCGACGATTGCGGCGGCTCGCGCGCGGCCTCGATCACGCCCGAGCAGGTGGCGCGCTGGGTGGCGAAGGCGAACGAGGTCTACGCCCCCGCCCGCATCCGCTTCGAGTTCGATCCGACGCCGAAGAAGGGCGACTGGGCGGAGATGAACGACACGGACGTGAACAATTTGGCCGCCGAACTCCCGGGCGACCCCGCCTGGGAACGAGCGAAATCGACCGGCAACCTCCTCGCGTCCCACTACCCGCAAAAGGTCCTGGTCCTCTTCCGGCACGGGCCCGACGCCGCGGCGTCGGGCGGCGGCTTCTCGAGCAACATGTACAATTTCGTCGTCATGCCGGGCTTCGACGTCACGACCATCTGCGGCCCCACCCAGAACGCGTACCTCCTCGCGCACGAGCTGGGGCATTACTTCGGGCTCTCCCACACGTTCCGCCAGTTCAAGACGGCGGCGGAGGCCTCCGCCGCCTTGAAGGCCGCGAAGTACGACCCGAAGTTCTTCGATGGCGACGGTCTCCCCGAGACGCCCCCCGAGCCCTACATCGAGGAGAAACAGTGCGGAAGCGATCCCTTGGTCGTCCTGGGCGGGATCCCGTACCCGATCCTCCGGCAGAACGTCATGTCGTACTACGCGAGCGACACGAAGTCGCTCCTGCCGCGGCAGGTGGAGATCGTGCGCGCGACTCTGAAGGGGCGATTCGCCCGCGCGATCGACGGCGTCGGGCCCTACATGCCCGACGAGCGGCGGGCGTATCAGATCGTCTCGCTCGAGAACGGGGCCGCGCTCGAGGTGGAGAGGGGATCGAAGGAGAAGGGCGCGCCGATTCGGGCGGCCGGCTGGAGCGGCGCCGCCCATCAGAACTGGCGCCTGGTGCCCCTCGTGGCGCAGGACGCCGGCACGTTCGAGATCGTCTCCGTCGCGACGGGGAAGTGCCTCACGGTGGAGAACGGCGGTGTCGACGACGGCGCCCGGCTCGTTCAGTGGGATTGGGAGGGAAGGGCGAACCAGAAGTGGCGCCTCACCCAGGACGAGCGGGGCGACCTCGTCATCGAAGCGAGGCACAGCCGGAAGGTGCTCACCCCCGTGAAGGCCGCCTCCAAGTCGCGAGCGCCGAACGCCTCCGTGCCGTACACCTTCGTGGAGCAATCCTCGGATCGGGGCGAACTCACCCAGAGATGGCGCCTGCTGCCGGTCGACTGACCGCGGCGCCCCGCGTCACTCCCCGGCCGGGGCCAGCTTCGCCGCCATCTTTCGGATGGTGGTCGAATTCCGAAACGTGGCCTGCGTCTTGAGCTTCTTCTCCATGACCCCCGGCGAGAACTCCGCCTCGGCGAAGCCGCGGCGTCCGAGCCAGTAGATCTCCCGCCCGCGCGCCAGGAGGTCGTCGCTCCGCGTCTTCATCGCGAGGAGCGCCTTGGCGGCGGCCGGCGAGAGCGGCTCCGCCAGGAAGCCGATGTAGAGCGACGCGCCGGGCGCCCGCACGGCGGTCTCGGGGAAGGGTTGAAAATCCGCGATCGTCCGCAATTCCTTCGTGCTCCGCACGAACGTCGCGACCTCGTAGCCGAGCGCGCGCTCGAGCGCGGAGGCGATCGAGGGCTCGAGGGACGAGCCCGAGCGCGCCGTGGCGGTGAAGGCGACGTTCCCGCTCGCGATGAAGGTCTCGACGTCGGTGTAGCCCATTTCGAGGAAGAGGGCCCGGAGCCGATCCATCTTCACGACGTGGCTTCCCACGTTGATCGCGCGGAGGAAGGCGACGTATCTCGGCATCAGGGCCTTCTCTCGTGCCGGACCGTCGCTCCGATGACGATCCCCGCGCTGATCAGGACGATGTTCTTGATGATGTACTGCCCTTCCAGCGTGGGCGCGTACGGAACCCGCGTGAAGCAGAGCTCGGGGAAGATGAAGAGAGGCGTGATCGTCCCCATCATCTGGAGCCAGAGCAGGAAGAGCGTGGCGCGCAGATAGACGCCGAAAAGGAGGCCCGCGCCGATGAGGCATTCCCACGTCGCGAGGATCAGGAGCGCCGTCCGCGCCGGAACCATCCCGAAGGTCAGGATATGCATCGTGTCGGTGGCGAGGGTCTGCGCGGGGCTCAGACCCGGGAAGAACTTCAGGACACCGAACCAGAGGAAGACGATCCCGACGCTGATCCGAAGCAGCCGGACGCCCACCCGCGACATCCAGGCCGTCAATCGGGCGTCGAGCGCGTCGAACTGGGAACGGTATGCGTGCATGAGCGAACGATTCTACCTCAAATCGCCGCCGTCCGCGATTCCGCGTTCTCGCGATCGGCGCGCCGCGGGAAGGTCGGTCCCGCGGCGCGGCCTCTCGCGGCGATGTCTACTTGGTGACCACCACCTCCAGGTAATCCCCCGGGATGCAGAGGGCCTCGCCCTCGCAGCGCGTCCAGCGGCCGAGGAGATCGAGCAGAGCGGCGTGGAGCGCCTTCTGGCCCGCCTCGTCGAGCGCGGCGAACGCCTTGTGGGTCGGCCCGTAATACGTCCGGAAGACCTCGATCCAGTGCTCCGCCGACCGGTAGCGGAACCAGTACGCCTTCCGCTTCGTCTTGATGTCGGATGCCTGCGGCCCGAACAATTCGACGAGCCGCGGCTCGGTGCCCCACGCCATCGGGGAGCGGATCCCGGCCGGCGGGGGCACGAACGCGGTGACCACCTCGAAGAGGCGTCCGATGAAGCCGTCGGGCGTCCAGTTGGCGAGCCCGATCTTTCCCCCGGGCCTCGCCACGCGCAGCAGCTCGGCCGCCGCCCGTTCCTGGTTCGGCGCGAACATGACGCCGAAGGTCGAGAGGACCACATCGTACGAGCCGTCGGCGAAGGGGAGGGCCTCCGCGTCGGCGACCTGGAACTTCATCGGAAGCCGGTCGGCCTCGGCGCGCCGGCGCCCCTGCTCCAGGAGTTCGGGGACGTAGTCGGTGGAGGTCACGTCGGCGAAATGGCGCGCCGCCGCGAGCGAGGCGTTGCCGTTTCCCGCCGCCACGTCGAGGACCCTGTCGGTGGCGCGGAGTTCGACGGCCTCGCAGATCGACTCGCCGACGATCTGGAGGCGCACGCCGATCTGGCCGAAGTCGCCGGAGGCCCACGTCGCCTGCTGGCGCGCCTTGATCGCCTCGAGATCGGGCTTCACCGGACGATCGGAGAGCCGCGATTGCGGGTAGGTCGTCTGCGTATCGAGCGTCTTCGGATTCATGGTCCTCCTCCGTTCCTGGTCGGGTCGCGGCCGATGCCGGCCGTGGGTCAACTCTTCGGTCCGATGTTCTGGTTCATCCGGAACAGGTTCTCCGGGTCGTACTTCGTCTTGAGCTTCGCCAGCCGGTCGTAGTTCGGGCCGTACGCGCCCTTCGCCACCCGCTGGCTCTCGTCCTCGGGCATGAAGTTCACGTAGACGCCTCCGGTGGCGAAGGGGGCCATGGCATCGAAGAGGCGCCGCGTCCACCCGATGCATTCGGCGTCTTGAATCGATTCGCGCCACCGCGTGTGCACGTTCACGATGAATTCGACGTCGCGATGGGGGTACGCGGTCGCGTCCGCCGGGACGCGATTCACGGCCCCGCCCAGATTCGCCACGAAGATCTCGCACTCCGCCGAGGGCATGCGGCCCGCCTCCGTCAGCAACACGTCGATCAGACCGTCGTCGAGCGCCTTGAAGTCGTGCGACTTCCAGTAGTTCCGCGCGCCGTGCGTGAGGAGCGGATCGAAGGCCGTCTGCCATCCCGCGAAGGGATGGGGTCCGACCACGTCCGCGATCGGCGTTCCGAGCGCGCGAAGGGGCGCGACCGCCGCTTCGGCCGACTCGAGATCTCCGACGGCGCAGACGGCGAAGACCAGGATGTCCGTGCCGTGGACCTCGGGCGGAAGGAAGGGAAGCGGCGGCGCCTTCCGCAACACGACCCACGCGGTGACCTCGTCGGGGGCGGCGGCGACGAAGCGCCGATATCCCTCCAGGAGTTCCCGCGCCTCGGAAGCCGGATGAACGATCAGGCCGGCGATGACCTCCGGTCCCACACGGTGGAGGCGATATTCGAACGACGTCACGACGCCGAAGTTTCCGCCGCCGCCTCGCACCGCCCAGAAGAGTTCGGCGTTCTCCTTCGCGCTCGCGTGCCGGAGCTCGCCGTCGGCGGTCACGATGTCGACCGAGAGCAGGTTGTCGACGGTGAGCCCATGCTTGCGGCTGATCCAGCCGAAACCGCCGCCGAGGGTGAAGCCGGCGACGCCGGTCGTGGAGTTGATGCCCAAGGGCGTGGCGAGCCCGAACGCCTGCGCCTCGCGATCGAATTCGCCGAGGAGCGCGCCGGGCTCGACGCGCGCCGTGCGGGCGATCGGGTCGATGCGCACCGATTTCATGGGCGACAGGTCGAGCATCAGGCCGCCGTCGCAGACGGCCTTTCCCGCGATGTTGTGGCCGCCGCCGTGGATCGACAGCAGCAGGTTCTGTTCCCGCGCGAAGTGGACGGCGCGCACCACGTCGGCCGCGCCGGCGGCGCGGACGATGGCCGCGGGCCTGCGGTCGATCATCGCGTTCCAGATCGTGCGAGCCCCCTCGTAGCCCGCCTCCCCCGGCAGGAGGAGCGCGCCGCGCAGCGCCGCGCGCAGTCCGGCGAGCGCGTCCGCCGGGATCGAGCGCGGGTTTCCCTCGAGCGTGTTCAATCCGACGTCAGCCATTCTGGAGTCCCCCTTTTCAACCGGCAGTTGGATCGTTCCGAGGCGCGCGAGGGGCGATCTCGCTCCTCACGCGTCGAATTCGAACTTCGGTGTCGTCGCGGCCCCTCCGGACGAGGCGGCGCTCACAGAACTAGGATGCCGATGTTGCGGAGTTGACGTCTGGCCGCGCGTCGGGAACACTTGACCGAACGTCCGAGAGAGACCGTCGATCTGACCGGGCGTCCGCGGGTCGTTGCCGAACGTCCGCCATCCCTCGTCCGGCGCCGAATCGCGGGGATCCGCCGGCCTCGGCACCTTGCCAACCGTCCAGGGGGACGAATGAGCGGAGACACACTTTCCGATCTGCTGCGCGCCGTCCGGCTCCGCGGCGCCGTCTTCTACTACATCGAGGGCGCCCCGCCCTGGGTGGCGGAGGCGCCTCCCGCCTGCGACATCATTCCCGGCATCATGCCCGGCGTGGAGCACATGATCGAGTTCCACGGGATCGTGAAGGGATCGTGCTGGGCGGCGATGGTCGGCGAGTCGCCCGTCCGGCTCGAGGCGGGGGACGTCATCCTCTTTCCGCAAGGGGACGCTCACGTCATGTCGAGCGCGCCGGGCATGCGCGCGCCGAGCGTCGACAAGGACCTCTTCTTCTCGCCGCGCCCGCCCCAACTTCCGTACGCGCTCAGCATGAGCGAGACGACCTTCACGACAACGCGCCTCGACGGCGGCGGCCGCGAGGAAGCGACCGTGGTCTGCGGATTCCTGGGACTCGACGCCCGCCCGTTCAACCCGCTTCTGGCGGCGCTACCCCGCGTTCTCCGAATTCCCGGAAGCACGCTGGGGGAGGACTCGTGGGTCACCACCTTCATGCGGGCGGTGGTGGCCGAGTCGAACGCCAGGCGCCCCGGCGGCGAGGCGGTGCTCGAGCGGATGAGCGAGATGCTCTTCGTCGAGGTCCTGCGGCGCTACGTCGACTCGCTGCCGGAGGAGCAGACCGGCTGGCTCGCGGGCATGCGGGACCCCGCCGTGGGGCGAGCGCTCTCCCTCATTCACGAGAAGCCGGGCGAGGCCTGGACGCTCGAGCGACTGGGGGAGGAGGCGGGGCTCTCCCGCTCGTCGCTTCACGAGCGCTTCGTCCACTTCATCGGCCAGCCGCCGATGCAATACCTGACCCAGTGGCGCATGCAGATCGCGTCGGGCCTCCTGCGCGACACGAACGCGACGCTCGTGGAGGTGGCGCTCGACGTCGGCTACGAGAGCGAGGCGGCCTTCTCCCGCGCGTTCAAGCGGGTCGCGGGCGTGGCGCCCGGGGCGTGGCGAAAGGGGAAGCGAAGCGGGGCGTGACGGAGAGCTACGCCGTCCGTCTCCGGCCCGACGGGGTGACGAGTCCGGCGCCCGACAGCCGTCGCGCCACGCCGCGTCGAGCGGCGAGCCCGTTGTCGAACGTCGCGAGGACCGTCCGCACCTCGGGCCACTCGTCGCAGACGTGAGGGTTCAGCAGGGCGACCGTCACCGTCTCGGGGAAGCGCGAGAGCCACGCGCGCGCGAGCGCCGTGTCGGCCTCCCCCAGCTGCGAGCGGGCCGAAATCGTCATGAGGGCGCTTCCCTTGATTCGGACCGGCCACGTCGCCGGATCGGTGCTCTGCTCCTCGGCCTCCATGCCGTTCGCGTGGAGGAGATCCGACATCCGCGCGCGCCCCTCCGAGCGGCTCACCTCGAGGACGGCAACGGGGCCCTTGAGCGGGATGCCCCCCGCGCCCTGCTTCATCACGCGGATCGCGCCCTCGCAGATGCGCGTCAGCTCGTCCGGCAGGATGAGGTCGCGCGCCTGACGTTCCAGCTCGGCCGACCACGGTCCCACGCGCGCGGCGCTCCCGGCGCGAAGCTTCCGCATCCGTTCGAGCGATTCGGAGACGCGCGCCTCGGAGAGCCGGCCCGAGCGAACCGCCTCCTGAAGCGCCGCGAGTCCCTCCTCGGGGCCGGGCGAGAGCTTCGAGTAGAGGAGGAGATCGACGCCGGCCTCGATCGCGCGCACGGCCACCTCGCCGTGGGAGCCTAGCCCCGTCGCGCCGACCATCTCGAGCGCGTCGGTGACGACGACGCCGTCGAACTTCATCTTCTCGCGGAGATGCCCCGTCACGATGGCGCGCGAGAGCGTCGCCGTCGTTCGCGGGTCGGGCTCCATGGCCGGCACCAGCAGATGGCCCGTCATCACCATCGGAACGCCCGCCTGCACCGCGGCCTCGAAGGGCCGAAGCTCGCGGCGCGCGAGGAGACGCTCGTCGGCATCGACGCGCGGGACGGCGACGTGCGAATCGAGCGAGGTGTCTCCGTGGCCCGGGAAGTGTTTCGCGACCGGGATGAGCCCGACCGAGAGGTAGCCCTCGATGGCGGCGCGGCCGCAGGCGCTCACCTGCGAGGGCGTCTCCCCGAACGAGCGGACGCCGATCACGGGATTCGCCGGGTTCGAATCGATGTCGAGGCAGGGGGCGAAGTCGAGATTGAAGCCGAGGGCCAGAAGCCGCCGAGCGGTGCGCGCGGCGAGATCCTTCACCAGCGGCGGTCCGCCCGACGATCCCACGGCGCGCGCCGAGGGAGGCACTTCCCAGAAGTGGGAAAGCCGCGAGACGAGTCCGCCCTCCTCGTCGACGGAGAGGAGCGCGGGAAGCTCCGGCGTGCCGAGGAGCGCGTGGAGCGAACGCGTCCAGGTCGCGGCGCCTTCCGCGTCGGCGTAGTTCTCGGTGAAGAGAATGGCGCCGGCGGGACGAATGCGGCGAAGCGCGGCCTCCGTCTCGGCGTCGAGCGACGTGCCCGGAACGCCGACGATCATCAGCTCGCCGAGACGGTCGAGGAGGCTCATTCGACCTCCACTTCCTCGAGGAGCTTCCGGTATCTCGCGTAGACGAGCTCCGGCACGCTCCCGCTCTTCAGTCCCTCGAGCACGGTGCAGCCCGGTTCCATCCGGTGCGTGCAGCCTCGGAATCGGCAGGGCGGCGCGTTCCCGATCTCCGGAAAGACGTCCGCCGCTTCCGCCGCGCTCGTTTCGCCCAGCACCACGCTTCGCACGCCCGGCGTATCGATGAGATAGCCCCCTTCGGGAAGCGAATAGAGACGGGAACTCGACGTCGTGTGACGTCCTTTCAGATTCTTGGCGCTCACCTCGCCCGTCGCCGCCTCGGCGTTCGGAATGAGAAGACGAAGGAGCGACGACTTGCCGACGCCCGAGTGCCCGACCAGGACCGAGGCGTGCCCGATCAGATGCCGCTTCAACTCCTCGATTCCGAACCCGGTGGCGGCGCTCACGCGGATCGCCTCGAGGGGAATGCACGCTTCGGCCACGGCGCGGCGCGCCTCCTCCTCGGTGCCGAGATCGGCCTTGTTCAAGGCGAGGAGCGGCGTCATGCCGCCGCGGCGCGCCAGGAGCGACCAGCGATCGACGAGCCCGGGACGGAAGGGCGGCTCCCGAAGCGACGCGACGATGACGGCCTGGCTCGCGTTCGCCGCGATGACCTGGGTGCGCGCGTACGGCCCGTGCGCGCCGGCCGAGCGCTCCAGCTTCGTCTCGCGCGGCGCGATGACGACGATGCGGGGCGGCCCCGGCGGCGCCTCCTCGATCTCCACCCGGTCGCCGACGGCGAGCGTCGTGACTCGAGACCCCGAGGCCGCGGACTTGAAGCGGCCGGCGAGCAGGGCTTCGCGATGCGACGATCCGTCCCAGAGGATGGCGGTCTGCCCGAGGACCTGGGCGACGATGAGGGGTGGGTTGGTCACGCCGTCCGAGCATAGGTCACCCCCTCCGGGGCGGCAAGTGTTCGTGCGCCAAGGGGGTAACGTCGCTGGTCCCGGCGTACCAGCGCCCTAGACGTTGCCTCGGCGTGCCCGCTCCCTTTAGACTCCCCGCCATGAGCCAACCCACGAACACCTTCACGTGCCCCCGTTGCGGCGAGCGACTGCCCGCCGGCTTCACCCGTTGCGACGCGTGCGGCGCCTACATCGTTCCATCCTCCGGCGGACACGGCGGCCTGCAAGGCGCCCAGCAAGGCGGACAGCAGGGAGGCGGCGCGCGGCAGCAGCGCCCGCAGCCCAAGCACGCGCCGCAGAGCAGCGCGGGGCTTCCTCCCTGGGCCTTCCTCGTGATCGGATTGATCGCGGGCGGCGCGGTCGGCTACGCGCTTCGGACCGCGGTGACGCCGCAGATGGAAGGCGGCGCGCCGAGAGGGCCCGCGGACGTGATGGGCGGCGGCGACATGGGCGGCGATCCCATGGGCGGCGGTATGGGCGGGGGCGCCATGGGCGCGCCCGGCGGAATGCAGCAGACGCAGATGCTTCCTCAAGTGATCGAGGCTCTCGCCAAGTACCGGAACACGCTCGCCAGCGACCCCACGAACGTCGAGGCGAACGTCGGCATGGGAAATCTCATGTTCGATTCGGGGAAATGGGACAAGGCGATCGAGCACTACTCCGCCGCGCTGGAGAAGGACCCGAAGAACCCCGACGTGCGAGTCGATCGCGCGATCGCCTACCACTCGATCGGACAGGATGCGCAGGCGCTCGACGATCTGAAGCGGGTGACGCGCGAGAACCCGACTCACAAGAACGCGTGGCTGAATCTCGGTGTCGTGGCGGGCGCGATGGGGGACAACAAGACGAACATCGCCGCCTGGGAGCAATACCTGAAACTCGATCCGTCGGGGCAGCACTCCGACGCCATCAAGAGCGAACTCGCGAAGCTGAAGTAGTCCGGAAGCCCGCGCTGCCTCGTCACGAGACGGCGCGGGCTTTTCCGTCTCGTCCTCTCCCCCCACGGAGCCGAAGCCGTCGCGCTCTACACGCGGGCGTCGGCGATCCTCGCCTCGATCGAACGAAGGGCCTGCCGGAAGAGGCTTTCCGGGTGGGCGTCCGACCAGGCGCGGCGGAGCGACGCGATGTCGTCGATGTCGTACCAGGGGTCGAGCGTGGCGATCGAGGCGCCGATCGCGGCGGCGCGCTCGAGCGTCACGCTCGCCACGTTCTCGCGGCTCCAGGGAATCTCCCGCAGGAGACGCCACTCGGGCCGCGCGAGCCCGATGAGATAGTAGCCGCCGTCCTCCGCGGGACCGAGGACGGCGTCGTGCGCGCGAAGGGCCGCGTCCGCCGCGAAGAGCCGCTCGAAGGGGAGCGTGGGGCTGTCGGAGCCGATGGCGATCACGCGCGCCGCGCCCTCCTCGAAGAGAGCGGCGAACGCGGCGCGGAGCCGCTCGCCGAGATCGCCCTCGCCCTGCGCGCGCACGTCGACGCCGCGCGACGCCACCCACGCCGCGAGGGGCTCGTCGAGCGTCCCTTCGAGAAAGAGCGTGAGGGGCAAGGCCGGTTTTCCCGCGACGGCCGCGATCGTCGCCACGAGCGAGGCGCGCGCGACCGCGGCCGCGTCCTCCGGCGCGAGGGGCGGCGTGAGGCGCGTCTTCACCCGGCCCACGACCGGCGCCTTGGCGAGGAGCGCGATCGAGGCGCCTCCAGGGCGGCTCACGACGCCTTCCGCCGCGCCGGCCGCTCGCTCGGCAGCGCCGGCAGCGGCCCGCCCGTCCGGCGCAGGTGGAAGAGGATCTGCTGCAGGTAGCCGCGCCCGGGCCCGAGGCGCCGCGACCACGCCTCCAGCTCCTCGTCGCGCGCGCGCCGGCGCGCCGTCAGCTCGAGGGTCGCGCGGCGAATCCAGCGATCGACGGGATAGGTGTCGAGCCGATCGACGCCGAAGAGAAGGACGCAGTCGGCGATCTTGGGCCCGACGCCCGGGAGCGCTTGGAGACGGGCCCGGGCCTCCCCGATGGGCGCGTCCCGAAGGGAGTCCCAGTCCCAGCCGTCGCGCGCGATGCGGCGTGCCGCGCCCAGGACGTAAGGGGCGCGGAAGCCGATGCCGAGAGCGCGCAGGTCGCGCTCGCGCGCTCGCGCGAGCCGCTCCGGCGGCGGGAAGGAGCGCCTCGCGCTCCCGGCGATCGGATCGCCCCAACGCTCCGCCATGCCCTCCACGCCCCCCGCGATCTTCCGGACGTTCGAGGCGGCGGAGCAGATGAAGGAGACGAGCGTCTCCCACGGCTCCTGGCGGAGGAGCCGCATGCCGAGGAGGTCCCGGAAGCCGGGGATCGCCGCCAGCTCGGCCGCGGGCGATCCGGCGTCTTCGAGATAGCGCCGCGGATTCTCGTCGAGGCGGAAGTAGCGGCGGAGCGCCGCGTCCCCGGGGCTCTCGCCGCGAATCTCGACGTGGAGCGAGACAGGAGGATCCCCCGAGACCGAGGCGAGCAGCTCCGCGCCTCCCACGACGCCGCTCCAGAGGCCCGCTCTCCCGGCTTCGCCGGCGCTACCGGCGCTCCCGACCGCGCCCTCCCCGTCGACGCGCCGCCAGCGAAACGCCTGCCCGCAGGTGAGCGTGAGGGGGAGGTCGAGCGGGCCCTGGACCTCGAGCGTGTGGCGCTTGGATTGCATCCGACGAGCGTCGCGTCGCGCGCGGCAGGACGTCAAGGGCTCCCTTCCGAACGCCTGCGTCGTTGACCCCCTCTTCCCGCGCGTGGGAAACTCGCAGCTGGCCCATGAATATCCGTCGCCGACGTCCCTTGCCGATTCCCATGCGCATGACCCGGTCCGCGAGCCTCGCCGCGCTCGGCGCGGCCGCGTTCGCCGTTGGGTTCGCCGCGGCCGCCGCGCTCCTGGCCGCCGCTCCCGCCGCCTCGGCGGGCGTCTCGCCTCCCGCGACGGGGCACGCGAACGTTCACCTCGTCCGCTTCCTCGACGAGGTTTCCGAGACCGACCGGGCCCGTTTCGGGCCGCTCCACGACATTCGTCTCCGGGTCGCGCCGGGCTACGTGGTTCTGGTCCGGCGCGAGGGCGACTTCGCCGCCATTCTCCCGATCGAGGCGCGGCCCGAGGCGTCCGGCGCGCCCGACTCGCTCCAGTACTTCTGGTACCTGGAGCGCGGTCCCTTCCTCTGGCTCGTGCCGAGGGGACATGACAAGGGAATCAGGGTCGTGGCCGACGGCGGCGTCATCAAGTTCAACACGTTCACGCTTCGATGGGGAAAGGGTGGGGACCGCGGCTGGCTCTACTTCCCCGACGTGCCGGAGAACCGGGGCGTTCGCGTCTCGGTCGTGAGCGGCAATTCGGTCGACAAGGTCGATCCGCGTTCCACCCGCTATTGGGTCGAGTTGGGCACCGACGGGGCCGGGGGGTTCTAGGGGACGATGTCGATCGTCGGCGCGCTGGGCGAGTGGGTGCGGAGTCTCTTCTTCGACAACATCGGGCTGAAGATCGCCTCCTTCTTCCTGGCTCTTCTCCTCTACGCCCACGTCGTGACGGAGCAACAGCGGGAGTCGATTCTCCAGATCCCGGTCTCCTTCTCCGGGCTCGCCGACACCCTGGCCGTGCGCGGCGCCCCGCCCGACCACATCGCGGCGACCATCCGCGGAAAGTGGAAAGACCTGATCCGCCTCGGGCTCTCGAATCCGCTCCTCCCGGTCGACCTGACCGGGATCGGCCCGGGGCCCTACATCGAGGCGATCACCCCCGAGAAGATGGCGACCCGAGCCTTCCCGCCGGAGCTGGCCAAGGTGCTCGAGGTGACCTCGATCGGCGATCCCGGCGAGGTCGCCCTCACCATCGAGCCGAAGGCGCAGAAGTGGGTGCCGGTCCGGGCGCGCCTCGCGGGCGAGACGGCCCCCGGCTGGCGTCTCGACGGACCCCCGGAGGTCTTTCCGGAATCGGTGCTCGTCTCCGGCCCCCAGTCGGCGGTGGAGGCGGCCGACACCCTGAATACGCTTCCGGTTGACATCACGGAGGAACGAGCGAGAATTCAACGCGAAGTCTCCGTGGACACCGGGACGGCGCCGCTGATCCCCGAACCGCGGCGAATCGTCGTCACGCTCCACCTCGCGCGCGCTCCATCCGACAGCGCGGCGACACGGTGAGCGGGGACACGCTCAATCAGCGATGGGAGGAGACCGAAAGGAAATGAAGCGAACGACCGACCCCAGTTCCGCCGGCAGCGTGATGGACTCTCCGTCCGCCTCCGGGGAAGGACACCCCCGCCCGTTCGGCGGCCTTTCAGCCGTGCCGTCGAAGATCTTCTTCACGAAGGGCGTGGGCACGCACCGCGATCAGCTCCGGTCGTTCGAGTTGGCGCTCCGCGATGCGGGCATCGAGCGATTGAACCTCGTGCACGTCTCGAGCATCTTTCCGCCTCACTGCAAGATCATCCCCAAGGACGAGGGCGTGAAGCTCATCGCTCCCGGGAGCATCGCGTTCTGCGTCATGGCCCGGCAGGCCTCGAACGAGCGGGCCCGTCTCATCGCCGCCTCGATCGGCTGCGCCATTCCGGCCGACAAGAACCAGTACGGCTACCTGAGCGAGCACCACGCCTACGGAGAGACCGACGAGTTCGCGGGGGACTTCGCCGAGGACATGGCCGCCTCCATGCTTGCCTCCACGCTCGGCGTCGACTTCGACGAGAACGCGGCGTGGGACGAGAAGGAGCAGGTCTTCAAGGTCGCGAGCGAAATCGTTCGCACGTTCAACGTCACGCAGTCGGCGGTCTGTTCGGGCAAGGGCTGGACGACGGTGGTCGCGTCGGGCGTGCTCATCTTCTAGCCGGCCCTCGACGGCCGGACCCTACTCCAAGGAGAATCGATGACGAAGCGCAGCACGAACGGCGCGGCTCGCCGCGCCCGCAGAACGATCCTCGCCCTCGGCTGTTCGCTGGGACTCGCGTTCGGCGCGATGCCGATCGCGCCCGCGCACGCCGGCGACGCGCCGGCCGACTCGGTGAAGGCGACGGGGCAGGCGAAGAGCCAGACCAAGTCCAAGAAGTCGAAGAGCGCCAACAAGGGAGGAACCGTGTCCGAGGGGACGAAGGCCGCGCCGGGCACCATGCCGGTCAAGCCGGCCGTGGAGCCGCAGCACGTGCAGGTGCAGCACATCCTCATCGGATTCGCGGGCTCGATCCCCGGGAAGGGGATCACGCGGACGAAGGAAGAGGCCAAGAAGCTCGCCTACGAGATCCTCGAAAAGGCGCGGGCCGGCGCGGACTTCGATTCGCTCGTCCGGCAGTACACCGAGGATTCGCCTCCGGGCATCTACGGCATGTCGGGGAAGGGCGTCGCGCCGGGGCAGGGCGAGTATCCGCGCGATCAGATGGTGCCGGCGTTCGGCAACGTCGGGTTCGCCATCAGCCCGGGGAACATCGGCATCGCCGACTACGACGCGGCCACGAGCCCCTACGGCTATCACATCATCAAGCGACTGAAGTAGGAGGGCCGAGAGCCGGCATCGGGCTCACGAGCCTCACGAATCGACGCGGGCGCTCCCGATCAGGAATCGGGGGCGCCCGACGTCGTTTCGGGCTCGAGGCCGAGGGAGCGGAAGACGAACGGCGCGATGTCGGTGAGCTTCTCGGGCTCCGCGCCGGCCGCTTGCGCCCGCGACGCTCCGGCGCCCCAGGCCGCGAAGAAGGCGGGATTCATCGTGTGCGTTCCCACGCGCTCGTCCTCGAGATTTCCGTGGTCGCTCACCACCGCGACCGTCGTCGAGGCGAGGTCGATCCTCGCGAGGAGGGCCTGGAGCGTGCGATCGAGGTCCTCGAGACAGCGCAGGGCCCGGTCCCGATCCTGGGCGTGGCCGGCGCGGTCGGTCTCGAAATACTCGAAGAGAGTGAACGTGCGCGCGGCGCTCTCCCGCGCCAGGATCTCGCCCGCCTCCTCGGGGGAGCGAATCGGCAGGTCGTAGCCCCACTCCCGCATCCGCCAGTGCGTCAGGTCGTGCACCACGGCGCGCCCCTCGACGAGATCCTCCCAGGTGCGGAACGGCCGCCCCGACGCGAGGGTGGCGAGGGTGGTCGCCGACATCCGCCGCTCGGCCTCCGGGCGTTCGAAGAAGCGCGGCCCGAACGCGTTCAGGAAGTCGGCCTCCGCGCCCGCGTCCACGACCCGCTTCAGCAGTGAGTGCTCGAGGAGAATTTTTCGAAGCGTCGGTCCCGGAAATCCGGACATGTGATGCCCCAGCGCCACCGGCGCGTTCACGCCGGTCAGGATGGCCGTCTGCCCCGTGGCGCTTTGCGGGAGGCCCTTCACGCCGAGCGAAGCGTCGAGTCCGCGCGCGATCGCCGGGGGCCCCACCGCGGCCGTCGGAACGCGCGATTCCGTCAGCGCGAGCGTCGGAAAGCGGTCCGTGGCGAGGGGATTGAAGGCCGCGTCGTCGGCGCCGACGCCGAGCCCATCGATGAAGAAGAGGAGGAAGCGCTGCTGCGCCTGAGTCATGGCGGGCTCGGTCGGTGAAGAAGGGGAAACGAAAAGGGAGCCATTCATCTAGCGTGCGGTCGGTGCAGGGCCGGCGACGCGGGGTCAGGACCGCGGCTAGGTGGCTCCCAATCGTTCGTTCCCGTTTGGAGTAGGGCAACGGACGTGCCACCCGGGGCGTTCCAGGACCCCGAAAAATATCGCCTAAGGCTATGTTTCATATGAAGTTAACCATGGTTCAATGGGGCCACCTTCGCCCCCTCCTTCGAGCCCCCTGGGAAGGTCGCTCCTTGCACGGTCAAACGTTGCAATCGTGTGGTAGTACGAAAGCTAACGCAGAAAATGTATTGACACTATCGTTCACGGGGCTAAAGTGGCCTCGCGCGTTCGAGTCGGGCTATGTGCCGTCCCGGCTCCATCTTAGGACACCGCGCGGCCAGATTCGCCAGGAGGAGCGGATGACCAAGGCAGATCTCGTAGACGAAATCGCCGAGCGCACCGGCCTCACGAAGAAGGACGTCGCGGATACAGTCGACGAATTTCTTCAGGCCGTTTCTCGTGCTCTGGCCACCGGCAAGCACATTGAAATTCGGGGCTTCGGAACGTTCAAGGTGAAGGATCGCAAGTCTCGGCTGGCGCGGAATCCGCGCACCGGCGAGTCGGTCCCCGTTCCGCCGCGCCGCGTGCCGGTCTTCAAGGTCTCGAAGGAGCTGAAGGACATCGTCGCCCAGATCTAGGGAGCAATCCCAGCGGGCCCAGTCAAAGCAACTCCGGGGGACAACGAAACGGGACGCCATCGAGCGTCCCGTTTCGCGTTGCCAGCGTGTCGCTTCCGTCAGTCGCGGCGATCCCGAAGAATCAGGAGCCGGACCAGCTGGAGAATCGCCGCCGTCGCCGCCGCCACGTAGGTGAGCGCGGCCGCGTCGAGCACCTTCTTGGCTCCCGCCTGCTCCTGCGGCGCCACGAGCCCGAGCCGGTTCAGCTGAACGAGGGCCCGCTTGCTGGCGTCGAATTCGACGGGAAGCGTCACGAGCTGGAAGAGGACGCCGAACGAGAAGAGGACGATCCCCACGTCGAGAAGGCTCACGCCTCCGAGCTTGACCCCCGGCAGGAAGAGAAGCCCCGCCAGGATGAAGATCCACGAAAGGCTCGTGCCGATGTTCGCCAGCGGGAAGATCGTCGTCCGGAACCGGAGCGGCGCGTATCCCTCGGCGTGCTGCATGGCGTGCCCCACCTCGTGCGCGGCCACCGCGACGCCCGAAATCGAGGGCTCGTGGTAGTTGTTCGGCGAGAGGCGAACCCGCTTGTGCATCGGATCGTAGTGGTCGGAGAGGAATCCCTCGCCCAGCTCCACGCTCACGTCGTTGATGCCGTTCTGGCGGAGGATCAGCTCCGCGATGTCCTTGCCGGTCCGCCCACCGGCGGCCGCGATCTCGCTGTACTTCTGATACGTCGATTGGACCTTCATCTGGGCATAGAACGCCAGGATCATGCCCGGGATGAGGAGAATCATCGTCGGATCCCAAAATCCGAACATCGTCGTTTGGCCTCCTTGAGGGTCTCGTGGATCGGCCCGGCGGGCCGCACCCCTTATACTCCGCGACGGGGCCGGACGTTCCGAAACCGATTGGTATTGAGACTAGCATCGGGGACCTCTCGATTCAATCGAAGGGAGATTGTCTGACAACGAGTTACGTCGATCTCAGAAGCGACACGGTGACGAAGCCGACTCCCGCGATGCGGCGCGCCATCGCGGAAGCCGAGGTGGGCGACGACGTCCTGGGGGACGATCCGACCGTCCGGCGCCTGGAAGAGGAGACGGCGGCGCTTCTTGGGAAGGAGGCCGCCCTTTTCGTTCCGAGCGGCTGCATGGGGAACGAAATCTCGGTCGCGGTCCACACGAAGCGCGGCGAGAGAATCGCCCTCGACCGGGAGGCTCACATGGTCGGGGTCGAGTCGCGCGCCATCACCGAGATGCTGGGCCGGGGCTATCACTTCCTCGAAGGAAGCGATCGAGGGAGAGTCGATCCCGCGGCCGTCGCCGCGATCGCGGGGTCGGCCGGAGCGGCCGGCTCGGGCTCAGGCGAGGCCGGCGGTCGGATCGCCCTCGTCGAGGCGGAAAACACCGTGAACTACAAGAACGGCGCGATCTACCCGCTCGAGCGGCTCCGGCGCGTGCGCCAGGAGGCGACGAAGCTCGGCCTCCCGATGCACCTCGACGGCGCGCGCCTCTGGAACGCGAGCGCCGCGTCGGGCGTGCCGCTCTCCGACTTCGCGGCCTGCGCCGACTCGGTGATGGTCTGCTACTCGAAGGGGCTCGGCGCGCCGATCGGATCGGCCCTCGCCGGAAGCGCGGCCTTCATCCAGGAGGCGCGCGGCGTCCGCAAGATGTTCGGCGGCGCCCTGCGGCAGGTCGGCATCGTGGCGGCGGGGGCGATCCACGCGATCCACCATCACCGCGACCGGCTCCCCGAGGATCATCGTCGCGCGCGCCGGCTGGCCGAGGCTCTCGCCGCGATTCCGCCCTTCGCCATCGACCCCGCCGAGGTCGAGACGAACATCGTGATCGCGAGAGCCACGCGCGATTCGGGGAGGATCGGCGCGTTCATCGAGGCCGCGAAGCGGCGCGGCGTCCTCCTCCTCGCGCTCGGCGGGCCCGACACGATTCGCGCCATCACCCACCTCGACGTCGACGACGCCGGGATCGAACGCGCCGTGGCCGCCATGCGAGAGTCGGCGGCGGAGACGTGGGGGACGACCGCGTGAGCGGGCGCGAGCCGGACGAATCGGCCGAGCCCGGCGCCGAGGGCGCGGGCGACGAGCGCGCCGAGGGCGTGGAGGGCTTGGTGTCGGGCGGCACGCTCTACCTCGTGGCGACGCCGATCGGAAACCTCGACGACTTCTCGCCGCGCGGGCAGCGCGTGCTGGGAGCGGTCGACGCCATCGCCGCCGAGGACACGCGACACACGGGGCAGCTCCTCTCGCGCTTCGGCATCCGCCGTCCTCTCGTCTCGTATCACGATCACAACAAGGAGCGCCGCACGCCCGAGCTGATCGAGCGGCTTCGCGCGGGGGAGGCCATCGCCATCGTCTCCGACGCGGGGTCGCCCGGCATCTCCGACCCCGCCTTCACGCTCGTCCGCGCCGCCGTCGAGGCCGGACTCTCCATCGTCCCGATTCCGGGGCCCTCGAGCGCCCTCTGCGCGCTCGAGATCTCGGGGCTTCCCACCGACCGCTTCGCGTTCGAGGGGTTCCTCCCGCGGAAGTCGGGCCGGCGGCGCACTCGCATCGAGGAGTTGCGCCCCGATCCCCGGACCCTCATCTTCTTCGAGTCGCCGCATCGGCTTCGGGCGACGCTCGCCGACCTCCTGGCGGGGATGGGCGACCGTCCCGCGTCGGTCTCGCGCGAGCTGACGAAGAAATTCGAGGAGACGCGCCGGGGCCCGCTCTCCGCCCTCGTCCAGTGGGCCGAGGAGCGATCGCCGCGCGGCGAGTTCGTGATCGTGGTCGGGGGCCTGCCGCGCCCGAAGCGCGGCCGCGAGGACGACGACGAGGAGGAGACCGAGTGACCGGCTGGAAAGACCAAGGACGAGGGATCTTCCGCCCGATCGCGGGCGCGCTCGCGAAGCGCGGCGTCAGGCCCGACCATCTCACCATCGCGGGGCTCGCCTTCTCGATCCTGGCGGCGCTCCTTCTCTCTCGCGGCGACTTCCTGGCGGCCACGCTCTTCATCGGGCTCTCCGGGCTCTGCGACATGATGGACGGCGACGTGGCGCGCGCGACCGACAGCTCCAGCAAGTTCGGCGCGTTCCTCGACTCCACGCTCGATCGCATCGGCGAAGGGGCTCTCTTCGCAGGGCTCGCGGCCTACTACTTCTCGCGGGCCCAGGGAGGGGCGCTCTGGATCCAGGGAGAGCTCGAGGCCGGCGCGCGCTGGGGCGATCCCGAAGGGCGGACGATGGCCTTCCTCGCGCTGGCGACCCTCATCCTCTCCTTCATGGTTTCCTACACGAGAGCCCGGGCCGAAGGGCTCGGCCTCGACTGCAAGGTGGGGATCATGGAGCGCCCGGAGCGGATGCTCCTGTTCGGGCTCGGAACTCTTTTGGGACAACGGTTTATGCCGGGCGTGCTCGGGCTTCTCTTCCTTTTGACCCTCGTCACGGTGGGGCAGCGCGTGTATCATGTCCGCCGGTTGACCAAAGAGGAATCTTCCGGAAATGGAGGCTTGAAGACTCATGGGTAAGATCCGCGTCGGCATCATCGGTGTCGGCAACTGCGCGTCGTCGCTGGTTCAGGGCGTCCACTACTACCGCAATGCCAAGGACACCGATTTCGTGCCCGGCCTGATGCACGTCAATCTCGGCGGCTACCATGTCCGCGACATCGAGTTCAGCGCCGCGATCGACATCGACCGCAACAAGGTCGGCAAGGACCTCTCCGAGGCCATCTACACCTGGCCGAACAACACCTACAAGTTCGCCGACGTGCCCCGCTCGGGCGTTCCCGTGGCGCGCGGCATGCTGCACGACGGCCTCGGCAAGTACCTCTCCCAGATCATCCACAAGGCCCCGGGCCAGACGGCCGACATCGTGCGCCTCCTCAAGGACACGAAGACGGACGTGGTCATCAACTACCTCCCGGTCGGCAGCGAGGAAGCCACGAAGTGGTACGTGGAGCAGATTCTCGAGGCCGGTTGCGCCTTCGTGAACGCCATCCCGGTCTTCATCGCTCGCGAGAAGTACTGGCAGCGCCGCTTCGAGCAGAAGAAGCTCCCGGTGATCGGCGACGACATCAAGTCGCAGGTCGGCGCCACGATCGTCCACCGCGTCATGACGCGCCTCTTCCGGGAGCGCGGCGTGCGCCTGGAGCGGACGAGCCAGCTGAACGTGGGCGGCAACACCGACTTCCTGAACATGCTGGAGCGCGAGCGTCTCGAGTCGAAGAAGATCTCCAAGACGAACGCCGTCACCTCGATGCTCGACTACGACATGGGTTCGAAGAACGTCCACATCGGACCGAGCGACTACGTCGAGTGGCTCGACGACCGCAAGTGGGCCTACATCCGGCTCGAGGGCCGCACGTTCGGCGACGTTCCGCTGAACGTCGAGATGAAGATGGAAGTCTGGGATTCGCCGAACTCGGCCGGCGTCATCATCGACGCGGTCCGCTGCGCGAAGCTCGCGCTCGACAACGGCCTCTCGGGCGCCCAGATCGCGCCGTGCGCCTACTTCAAGAAGTCGCCGCCGGTGCAGATTCCGGACGACCAGGCGCACACGATGGTCGAGGAATACATCCAGAAGTACGGCTGGAAGGGCGCCAAGAATAAGAAGGCGAAGGCCGCGACGAAGCGCGTCAGCGCTCCGAAGCGCCGCGGCCTGAAGAAGGCGGCGCGGAAGAGCGCGTAAGACCCGCGATCGTGCCGGGCCTCTTCGTCACCCTCGAGGGGATCGAGGGGTCCGGAAAGTCGACGCAGGCCGACCGTCTGAAAGGCGCCCTCGAGTCGGAGGGAGTCGCGGTGGTGCGGACCCGAGAGCCGGGCGGCACCCCGTTCGCCGAGCAAATCCGCCAGTTGGTTCTGAACCTGGGCGAGGAGCCGGTCTTTCCCGAGACCGAGCTCCTCCTTTTTTTGGCCGCCCGGGCCCAGCACGTCCGGGGGCTCATCGCCCCGGCGCTGAAGGCCGGGCAAGTTGTTATTTGCGATCGATTTACGGATGCAACCCTCGCCTACCAGGGGGGTGCGCGAAATTCCGGCATCGAGATGGTGCGCCGGCTGAACGACTGGGCCACGGGCGGGCTTCAGCCCGACCGAACCTTTTTGATCGATCTCCCCGTCCAAGAGGGCATCGCCAGATCCCGGAAACGTCAGGGAAATTTCGGGATCGACCGGATCGAACGGGAGGGTCCGGGGTTCTTAGAGAAAGTCAGGCAAGCCTATCGCGCGCTTGCCGATAAAGAACCCGAGCGGATCCGCGTCCTGGATGGGACCGAGTCGGCCGACGTGCTGGCCGGGATCATCCTAAGTGATGTAAAATCAAAGCTGGTCGGCCCGTAACCGCCCGCACGAAGGGGACCCTCTACATGAATCGCAGACAGATTTTCGCGGTCTTCGTTCTCGTCACGGCGCTCGTCATGGGCACGTGGGCGGTCGGACGCGTGCAGGAGACCAGCGACAATACGTACGGGAACATCGAGCGGTTCATCCAGGTCCTGACGAAGGTCCGCGACCATTACGTCGAGCCGGTCACCACCGACAAGCTCATGGACAACGCGATCCGCGGAATGCTGCGGACGCTCGATCCCTACTCCCAGTACCTCGACAAGGAAGAGGCGGAGCGCCTCGAGACGACGACGCACGGGGCCTTCGGCGGCATCGGCATCTCGATCGGGATGCGCGACGGCTGGGTCACGGTCATCTCCCCCATCGAGGGCACGCCCGCGTGGCGCGCCGGCATGCAGGGCGGCGACCGGATCATCCGCATCGACGGCGCCTCCACGGAAGGCTTCTCCCTCGACGACGCCATGAAGAAGATGCGCGGCGAGAAGGGGACCAAGGTCACCCTCACGATCTTCCGCGAAGGGCGCGACAAGCCGATGGACTTCGAGATCGTGCGCGACATCATCCAGATCAAGAGCGTGCCCTTCGCCGGCGTGCTGGAGAACGGGATCGGCTACATCCGGCTCTCCTCCTTCTCCGAGCGGAGCCGCGAGGAGATCGACCAGGCCTTCACGAAGATCGAGAAGCAGAAGGTGCGCGGGCTGATCCTCGACCTTCGCTTCAATCCGGGCGGCCTCCTCTCGCAGGCCGTCGAGGTCTCCGAGGAGTTCGCGCCGCGCGGCAAGAAGATCGTCTACACGCGCGGGCGCGATCCGTCGCAGAACCGCGATTTCATCTCGACCGCCGACCAGCCGCACCTCGGCTACCCGCTCGTCGTCCTCGTGAACCAGTGGACCGCGAGCGCGAGCGAGATCGTTTCGGGCGCCGTGCAGGATCTCGACCTCGGCATCGTGGCGGGGCAGACGACGTTCGGAAAGGGCCTCGTGCAGACCGTCATTCCCCTCACGCGGAGCGTGCGCGGGCCGAAGCTCAAGCTGACGACGGCGAAGTACTACACGCCGAGCGGACGCTGCATCCAGAAGGACGAGCAGCTGAAGGACGGGGCGCTGGCCGCGGAGGACGACGAGGACACCGACGCTCCCGCGCTCCCCGACTCGCTGAAGCCGAAGAAGCCGCTTCCCGAGTACAAGACCGAGATGGGCCGCACCGTCTACGGCGGCGGCGGCATCGCGCCCGACATCGAGATCGAGCAGGTCGCCGTTCCGCAGCTGGTGCAGGATCTCGAGCAGAAGCAGGTCTACTTCAAGTACGCGGTGAAGTACGCCGTGAAGCACAAGGAAGCGCCCAAGGACTACGCGCTCACCCAGGGGATGCGCGACGACTTCCGCGACTTCCTGAAGTCCGAGAAGGTCGAGGTGAACTCCGACTCCCTGGCGGCCGTGCAGCGCTACGTCGACACCGGCATCCGCCGCGAGCTGGCTCGCCGCTACGCCGGCGACGAGGAGGCCTACCGCGTCGCCATCGGCGACGACGAGCAGGTCCGCGAAGTGATGGCGCTCTTCGACCAGGCCCCGACCCTGCCGAAGCTCCTGGCGCTCGCCTCGGAGCGGAGCAAGGCCAAGTCGGTCGCGTCCGATACGAAGACGCCGACGACGGTCCGGTAGGGCGAACCAGGCATGCAGGCCGGTCCGCTTCGCCTGGAGGGGCGAGTGCTTCTCTCGCCCCTCTGCGGCGTCACCGATTCTCCGTTCCGCACGCTGGCGCGCCGGCACGGCGCGTCGATGGTCTTCTGCGAGATGACCTCGTCGGACGGCCTCGTGCGGAAGAATCAGAAGACGTTCGACCTCCTGGAGTATCGCCCCGAGGAGCGCCCCATCGGGGCGCAGCTCTGCGGCTCCGATCCGGTCGTCATGGCCGACGCGGCGCGTCTCTGTGAGGGGCTCGGCTTCGATTCCATCGATCTCAACTACGGCTGCCCGGTGCGCAAGGTGATCGCCCGCGAGGCCGGGGCGGCCATGCTGAACGACCTCGACCGGCTGGAGCGCGTGACCTCCGCGGTCGTGAACGCGGTCTCGCTCCCCGTGACGGCCAAGATCCGGATCGGCTGGGACAAGGACTCGATCAACGCCCACGACGTGGCCCGGGTGCTCGAGGGGACCGGCGTGAAGTGGATCGCGGTCCACGCTCGCACGCGCACGGAGAAATTCACCGGGCGCGCGCACTGGGAAGTGATCGCGCGCGTGAAGGAGGCGACCAGCCTCCCGGTGATCGGGAACGGCGACGTGAAGACGCCGGAGGACGCGAAGCGGATGGTGGACGAGACCGGCTGCGACGGCGTCATGGTCGGCCGAGGCTCCTTCGGGAATCCGTGGCTCTTCGGCCGGGCGAACCGGCTCCTGGCGGGGCTCGACCCCGGCCCCGAGCCGACGCCGCGCGAGAAGATCGAGACGGCCATCGTCCATCTCCACGATCTCGCGAAGAAGAAGGGCGACTACGCCGCGACGCTCATGCGGAAGCACATCGCGTGGTACGTCCGCGGTCTCTACGACAATTCGACGCTCTGCCGCGACGTGAATCACGCGAAGAGCAACGCGGAGGTCGAGGATCTCCTCCGGCGCTACCTCGAGAAGATCGAGCGCGCGCCGGTGCCGTACACCCCGCCGGCGCTCGATGGCGGGGACTTCGACGAGACGGCCTGCGACGACGCAGGCGCCCGCGCGAACTAGGCGCGACCCCCTCCGGCCAGCGAGGAATTCTCCGACGATGGACCGCGCGCGCCTCCGCCGACT
>DASTKG010000019.1:0-41409 GCA_035716005.1 Candidatus Eiseniibacteriota bacterium | reverse complement strand
CTCGACGGCACGATCGGCTGCGTGGTGAACGGCGCCGGTCTCGCCATGGCGACGATGGACCTCATCCAGTTCCACGGCGGGAAGCCGGCCAACTTCCTCGACATCGGCGGCTCGTCGAATCCCGACAAGGTGACGGCGGCCATGAACATCCTGACGAGAGACCAGCGGGTGCGCGCGGTCCTCTTCAACATCTTCGGCGGCATCACGCGCTGCGACGACGTCGCGCGCGGACTCCTCACGGCGCTCGACCGGATCGGCACGAAGCTGCCGATCGTCATCCGGCTCACGGGCACGAACGAGAAGGAGGCGCGCGAGATGCTGAGCGCGCGCGGGATGGTGGCGCTGAGCGACATGGACGAGGCGGTCCGCACCGTGATCGCCCGCGCGGCGGAGGCGGCGTGAGCATTCTCGTCGGACGCGATTCGCGCGTCTTGGTTCAGGGAATCACCGGCCGCGACGGCTCGTTCCACGCCCGCGGCATGAAGGAATACGGCACGAAGGTCGTCGCCGGCGTCACGCCCGGAAAGGGCGGCATGGACGTCGACGGCATTCCGGTCTTCGACTCGGTGGAGGAGGCCGTGGCGAGGACGAAGGCGAACGTCTCGGTCATCTACGTCCCCGCCGCGCTGGCTCAGGACGCCATCTACGAGGCGGTGGACGCCGAGATTCCGCTCGTCGTCTGCATCACCGAGGGCGTTCCCGTCCGCGACATGATCGAGGTCTCGGCCTACCTGCGCGGGAAATCGACGCGCCTGATCGGCCCCAATTGCCCCGGCCTCATCACGCCGGGGCAGTGCAAGGTCGGCATCATGCCGGGCTTCATCCACGCGCCCGGCCGCATCGGGCTCGTCTCCCGCAGCGGCACGCTCACCTACGAGGTGGTCTGGCAGCTGACGAGGGCCAAGATGGGGCAGTCGACCTGCATCGGCATCGGCGGCGACCCGATCGTGGGGACCCGCTTCGTCGACGCGCTGGCGCAGTTCGAGGCCGACGAAGAGACCGACGCCATCGTTCTGATCGGCGAGATCGGGGGGACCGACGAGGAGGACGCGGCGGCCCTCATCGAGCGGCACGTCACGAAGCCGGTCGTCGCCTTCATCGCGGGCCAGACGGCCCCGCCCGGAAAGCGGATGGGCCATGCGGGCGCCATCGTCTCCGGCGGCGCGGGCACGGCGGCCGAGAAGATCGCCCGCTTCGAGCGGGCCGGCGTTCCGGTGGCCAAGATTCCGTCGGAGATCCCGGGGCTCATCGCGACCGCGCTCGCGAAGAGCCGGAAAAAGGCCGGGCTCAAGGTCGTGATGGGCGGGAAGGGCTCCGCCCGGAAGCCGGCTTCGAAGGGGGCCAAGACGAAGTCCGCTCCCAAGAAAGCGGCCCCGAAGCGCGCGAAACCGGCCGCCCGGAAATCGCCGGCGAAGAAGAGCGCATCCAAGAAGAAGCCCGGCGCGAAGAAGGGCCGGCGCTAGCGGACGCCGAGAACGAAATGCATCGCCGCGGCCGGCCCGTCGCGCCGGCCGCGGCGTTTCCGATCGCGGTCCCATTGAAGGCGACGCTCAACGGAGGTTCGAACCCCCCATGGCACTTCAGGAGACGCTGTTCATGATCAAGCCCGACGCCGTCCGCGGACGGAAGGTCGGCCTCATCCTCGCCGAGATCGAGAAGGCGGGATTCGAGATCGTCGAGATGCGCCAGGTCCGTCTCACCGCCGAGCAGGCGCGGCGCTTCTACGCCGTGCACGAGGGGAAGCCCTTCCTGAACGAGCTGGTGGCCTTCATGTCGTCGGGCCCGGCCGTCCCCTGCCGGCTCCGCCGCGAGAACGCCGTCCTCGGTCTGCGCGAGGTGATCGGCGCCACCGATCCCAAGGAGGCGAAGCCGGGCACGATCCGCGCCCTCTACGCCGAGAGCAAGGGGATGAACGCGGTCCACGCGTCCGACTCGCCCGAGAACGCCGCGATCGAGATCGATTTCATGTTCGGCGCGGTGGGAGCGGCTCGGTAGAGGCCCCCTCCCGGTCCCTGACGGCGGGGCCCTTCGGCCCCGTCAGGAGTCCCAACGTGCAAATCGACTTACGCGAACTTCCGGATGGCGCCAGCACGCTCGATCTCGAGCTCGCCGGGGAGTCGTTCGGGCTCGCCCCGGACGACGCCGACCTGACCGGACCCCTCCGCGTCCAGTTGAAGATCGACCGGCGGGGGGACGAGATCTGGATCCGGGGTAAGGCCCAGGGGGAGGCCCGCCTGGAGTGCAGCCGCTGCCTCGCCCCCTACGGCCAGAATCTCGATTTGGAGTTCGATGTTTTCTGTGCTAAGGTGCAGAATCCCAACGTGGTGAGCCACAGGGCCGTGGACGAAGAGGACGGGGGAATCCATCCCCACGACGGCCGGGTTCTCTCCATCGACGGCGAGATCCGGGAGGCCGTGATTTTGGCTCTCCCGATGAAACCGTTATGCCGGGAAGCCTGCGCGGGGCTTTGCCCCCGCTGCGGCGAAGATCTGAACCAGGGCCCTTGCCGCTGCTCCAAAGCCGCGGCCGGGGGATGAGACGCGCCCGGACCGGCCCGGGAACAAAACGCGCCCCGCAACCAGAGGAAGTCGCGAATGGCAGTCCCCAAGAGACGGCACTCGAGCACCCGCGGCAAGAACCGCCGTACGCACTGGAAGCTGCGCCGGCCCTCGCGGTCGCTCTGCTCGCACTGCAGCCAGCCGAAGCTCCCGCACCGGGTCTGTTCCCACTGCGGCTACTACGCCGGAGAAGAGGTCATCATTCAGGAGTCGACCCGCAGCGCGTAGCCTTCCGACGACGATGGACCAGGGACGAAAGGGACCGGTCATCGGAGTGGACGCCATGGGCGGCGACTTGGCCCCCCGAGTGAACATCCAGGGGGCGCTCGAGGCGCTAGCCGAGCCCGGGGCTTCCTTCGACGTCGCGCTCGTGGGCGACGAGAAGGCGATCCGCGACGAGGCCCAGCGGCTCGGCGTCTCCGACCGCCTGCCGCGCGTCATCCACGCGGCGGAGCAGGTGGAGATGTCGGAGCACGCCGCGCAAGCGGTGCGGAAGAAGCGCGACTCCTCGATCAACGTCTGCGCGCGGCTCCACAAATCGGGCGAGACCGACGCGATCGTGTCGGCCGGGAACACGGGCGCCGTGGTGGCCGCGGGGCTCATCGAGCTCGGCCGCATCGAACAGATCCAGCGTCCCGCCATCGCCACCGTCCTTCCCACGCCGCAGGGAAACGTGGTGATCCTCGACGTCGGCGCCACCTCCGACTGCAAGCCCGCCCACCTGGCCCAATTCGCCATCATGGGAAGCATCTACGCCCGCCTCGTGCTGAAGATCGAGAAGCCGCGCGTGGGGCTCCTCAACATCGGCGAGGAGGCGGAGAAGGGGAGCGAGCTCTACTACGAAGCGCACCAGCTCCTGAAGCGCGTCCCGATCCACTTCGCGGGGAACATCGAAGGGCGCGAGGTGATCCTCGGCACGGCCGACGTCGTCGTCTGCGACGGTTTCGTCGGGAACGTGCTCCTCAAGTTCGCGGAGAGCGTCATTCCAAGCATATCCACGATGATCAAGGACGAGATCGCGGCGCATCCGCTCTCGGCCCTCGCCGGGCTCCTCCTGAAGCCCGCGTTCCGGCGCCTGAAGCGGCGGCTCGACTACGCGGAGGTCGGCGGCGCGCCGCTCCTGGGCGTGGCCGGCGCGTGCATCATCGCGCACGGCCGCTCCAACTCGCGCGCCATCAAGAACGCCATCAAGGTGGCGGCCCGCTGCGCCGAGGCGCGCGTGGCCGACTCCATTCGCGAGGAGCTTCGGAAGCTGGAACCGCAGGCCGCATGATCGCTCCCTCGATCGACGTCCACATCATCGGCACGGGCTCCTACACGCCCTCCCACGTCCTCACGAACAAGGATCTCGAGGCGATCGTCGACACGTCCGACGAGTGGATCGTCACGCGCACCGGCATCCGCGAGCGGCGCATCTCCGACCCGAAGACGCCCTCCTCCTTCCTGGCGTCGGAAGCGGCGAAGCGCGCCATGGCCGACGCGAACTTGAAGGCCGAAGACCTCGACCTGATCGTCGTGGGCACCGTCACCGGCGACCGCGTCTTCCCCTCGACCGCCTGCCGCGTGCAGGACGTCCTCGGCGCGAAGAAGGCCTTCGCCTTCGACGTCTCCGCCGCGTGCGCGGGCTTCATGTACGGGCTCTCCGCGGCGCGCGACGCCATCCGAGCCGGCACGGCCCGCACGGCGCTCGTCATCGGCGTCGAGACGCTGAGCCGGATCGTCGATTGGACCGACCGGAACACGTGCGTCCTCTTCGGCGACGCGGCGGGCGCGGTGGTGCTCCGCTCCACGGGAGAGCCGGGCGGCATCCTCGCCCTTCGCCTCCACAGCGACGGAACCCTCGTCCACCTTCTCGAGATGCCCGCCGGCGGATCGCTCATGCCCGCCTCGCATCACACGATCGAGGCGCGGCTCCACACGATCCACATGAGCGGAAACGACGTCTTCAAGCACGCGGTTCGCGCCATGCAGGCCGTGGCGATCGAGACGCTGGCGGCGGCGGGCCGGACGTCCGAGGAGCTCGCGCTCCTGGTGCCGCACCAGGCGAATCTTCGGATCGTCGAGGCGACGGCGCAGCGGCTGGGCGTGCCGATGGAGAAGGTCTTCGTGAATCTCCACAAGTACGGCAACACCTCCTCGGCCTCGATCCCGCTCGCGCTCGACGAGGCTCGCCGCGAGGGCCGCATCAAGAAGGGCGACCTGGTGGCCATGGTCACGTTCGGAGGCGGCTTCACGTGGGCCTCGGCGGTGGTGGAGTGGTGAGCGCGTCGGGAGCGCAGGGGGCGGCCTTCCTCTTCCCGGGGCAGGGCTCGCAGGCGGTCGGCATGGGGAAGGCGCTCGCGGAGCGCTATCCCGAGGCGCGCGCCGTCTTCGAGGAAGCGGACCGGGTGCTCGGCTTCGCCCTCTCCACGCTCTGCTTCGAGGGGCCGGCCGAGGAGCTGACGCGGACGGAGAACACGCAGCCGGCGCTCCTCGTCACGAGCGTGGCCGCCTATCGCGTGCTGGAAGCGCGCGGAGCGCGCCCCTCGTGCGCCGCCGGGCACAGCGCGGGGGAGTACGCGGCGCACGTCGCCGCGGGCTCGCTCGCGTTCGCCGACGGTCTTCGGCTCATCCGTCGCCGCGGCGAGGCGATGGCGGGCGCGGGGGCGATTCGCCCCGGCTCCATGACCGCGGTGCTCGGCCTCACGGCCGGGCAGATCGACGAGGTGCTGCGCGCCGTGAACCGGCCGCGCGATCTCGCCGCCGCCAACTACAACTCGCCCGGCCAGGTGGTTCTCTCCGGCACGCCGGACGCCCTGGCCCTCGGCGGCGAGGAAGCGAAGCGACTCGGCGCGAAGAAGGTGATCCCGCTCTCGGTGAGCGCGGCGTTCCACTCGCCCCTCATGGAGGCGGCGGTGGCCTCGCTCAACGAGGCGCTCGACGCGGCGGCCATCCGGCCGGCCCGCTTCCCGGTCTACGCCAACGTCTCGGCCGAGCCGGTGACGGAGCCCGAAGCGATCCGCGCCACGCTCCGCGCGCAGCTCCTCGGCGCGGTCCGCTGGGAGCAGACGATCCGCGCCATGATCGGCGCGGGCGTGCGGTCGTTCGTGGAAGTCGGGCACGGCAAGGTTCTCCGCGGCCTCGTGCGTGGCGTGGACAAGGAAGCGTCGCTTTTCGGCTCGGACGAGCCGGAGACGATCGAGGCGGCGGCGCAAGCGCTGCTGGGAGCGCCCGCGTGAGCGGACCCCCGCAGCCGCTCCAGGGCCGCGCCGCGGTCGTCACGGGGGGCGGCAAGGGAATCGGGCTCGCCATCGCGCGGCGCCTCGCGTCGCAGGGCGCCGCGGTGGCGGTCTCCGGCCGCGACACCGGCGCGCTCGACGCGTTCGTGGTGGAGGCGACGTCCGCCGGCGGGCGCGCGATCGCGGTGACGGCCGATCTGTCGAAGGCCGGAGAGGCCGACCGGCTCTGCGCCGCGACGCTCGAGGCGTTCGGGAAAGCCGACATCCTGGTCAACAACGCCGGGATCACGCGCGACGGCCTCCTGGTCCGCATGTCGGACGAGGACTGGGACGCGGTGATCGACACGAATTTGAAGGGGGCGTTCCGCGCCATCCGCGCCTTCACGCGGCCGATGATGAAGCAGCGCTGGGGCCGCATCGTGAACATCACCTCGGTGATCGGGATCATCGGGAACGCGGGGCAGGCGAATTACGCCGCTTCGAAGGCCGGCCTCATCGGCCTGACGAAGGCGGTTGCCAAGGAATTGGCCTCTCGTCATATTACCGTGAATGCCGTGGCGCCCGGATTCATCGAAACGGCGATGACCGAGGCGCTCGGAGCGGACGTGCGGGAGGGGCTCCAGGCCCGAATCCCGCTGGGCCGTCTCGGCACGGCCGAAGACGTGGCGCACGCGGTGGCCTTCCTTTGCTCGGAGGACGCCGGGTACGTCACGGGTCAGGTGCTGCCGGTCGACGGCGGCATGGTGATGTAATCGCGTCCTTCGCACGAGCGGGGATGCACTCAAAGGGAGGTGTAAACGCGTATGGCCGCATTCAGTGAGGAACGGGTCAAGCAGATCATCGTGGATCAGCTGGGCGTGGCGCCCGAGCAGGTGACGCCGGAAGCGTCGTTCATCGACGATCTGGGCGCCGATTCGCTCGACACGGTGGAGCTGGTCATGGCCCTCGAGGAGGCGTTCGATCTCGAAATCCCGGACGAGGACGCCGAGAAGATGACGACGGTCGCCGATGCCATCAAGTATCTCGAGTCCCACGTCCCGAAGAACGCCTAACGATCGCGCGAACGCGCGCGGCGCGCGCCGGGAGAGAATCCCCGCGAGCGCGCCGTCACGGAGCGAATCCACGTCATGAGGAAGAACGCATCGCCGCGTCGCGTCGTCGTCACCGGGCTGGGGGTCGTGTCGCCCCTCGGCTCCGATGTCGAGACGTTCTGGCGGCGGCTCACCGCGGGTGAGTCGGGGATCGTCCGCGTCACGCGGTTCGACACCACCGGCTACGACACCACGATCGCGGGCGAAGCGCAGGGCTTCCGGGCCGAGGATTATCTCGACCGGAAGGAGATCCGCCGCGCGGATCTCTTCGTCCAGTACGCGATCGGGGCCGCGGTGCAGGCCGTCACTCAAGCAGGCGTGTCGCCCGAGACCGTCGACCCCACGCGCTACGGCGTCATCGTGGGATCCGGCATCGGCGGCATCGGCACCTTCGAGGAGCAGCACCGCACGCTTCTCGAGAAGGGGCCGGGACGCGTGAGCCCGTTCTTCATTCCGATGATGATCTCCGACATGGCCTCGGGCCAGATCTCCATCCAGCTCGGCGCGAAGGGACCGAACTATTGCACGGTCTCGGCATGCGCGTCGGGGGCCCACGCCGTCGGAGACGCGATGCGGCACATCCAGAACGACGAGGCGGACGTGATGATCACGGGAGGCGCGGAGGCGCCGGTGACTCCCGTCTCGTTCGCCGGATTCTGCTCCATGAAAGCCATGTCCACGCGGAACGACGAGCCGGGCCGGGCGTCGCGACCCTTCGACTCCCAGCGCGACGGTTTCGTGATGGGGGAAGGAGCGGGCGTTCTCGTGATCGAGGAACTCGAGCACGCGAAGCGCCGAGGCGCGACCATCCACGCCGAGCTCGTCGGTTACGGCGCCACGGGAGATGCCCATCACATGACCGCGCCCGCCCCCGAGGGTGAGGGTGCGGCGCGGGCCATGAGGGCGGCGATCGCCGATTCGGGGCTCGGCCCCGAGTCGTTCGGTTACCTGAACGCCCACGGCACTTCCACGCCGCTCAACGACAAGTACGAAACCCAAGCCATCAAGTCGGTATTGGGGGACCACGCCCGGAAGATCGCCATCAGCTCGACGAAGTCGATGACGGGGCATCTTCTCGGAGCCGCCGGAGGGCTCGAGACCGTGATTTGCGTTCTCGCCCTGGAGCGAAAGACGCTTCCCCCGACGATCAATTACGAGAATCCCGATCCCGACTGTGATCTCGACTACGTCCCCAACACCGCACGACAGGTCGAAGTGCGGGCAGCCCTCTCCAATTCACTGGGCTTTGGCGGGCACAACGTCACCCTGGCGTTGTCGAGATACGTGGCATAGGCGGACTCCGCCCGAGGGCGGAATCCGAAACCCGTGAGATTTCTACGAAAGCTGTTCGGCCTGGACCGCCCGTCGGCCCCGGCCCCCGCGTCACGCGGCAAGGACCGCGATTTCGATTTGCACGGTCTGGAACGCTGCGTCCATTACAAGTTCAAGGATCCGGCGCTCGCGCGCCTGGCCATGACCCACCGATCCTATCTCCACGCGACTCCCGGTCGCGGCGGGGAGTCGAACGAGCGCCTGGAGTTCCTGGGCGACTCGGTGGTGGGCCTCGTGGTGAACGAATTCCTCTTCAAGAAGTTCACGAAGCTCCGCGAGGGCGAGCTGACGAAGATGAAGTCGCTCCTCGTGAGCCGCGTCATTCTCTCCCGCACCGCGAGCCACATGGGCCTCGGGAAGCACATCCTCCTCAGCGAGGCCGAGGGCGGCTCCGGGGGCCGCAACCGCGCCTCCATCCTCGCCGACACGCTCGAAGGCGTCATCGGGGCCATCTACCTCGACGGCGGCCTGGAGCCGGCGCGCCAGCTGACGGCGCGCCTTCTCCTGAAGGAAGTGCACAACATCCTGAGCGACGCGAATCTCGCCAATTACAAGTCGATGCTCCAGGAGTACGTGCAGGGCGAGTTCAAGACCCATCCGCAGTACCGCATCTCGAGCGAGAACGGTCCCGACCACCAGAAACTCTTCACGGTGGACGTCGTCGTCTCGGGCAAGTCGCTCGGCCGCGGGCACGGGCAGAACAAGAAGGAAGCCGAGCAGGAAGCGGCCCGCGACGCGCTCCTCCACTTCGAGAAGCTGGCGGGGAAGAGCGAAAAGCGGCCGCACGCCACCCATCGGGCGCCGGGCGCGCACCCGGAACGTGAAAAGCGCGGCGAGCGCCATGAGCGTGGCGAGCGCCACGAGCGTGGCGAGCGCGGCGAACGGGGCGCGCGCGCCGAACGGGCGGAGCGGCCCGAACGGGCGGAGCGGCCCGAACGGGCGGAACGGGCCGAGGGCGCGGAACCGGGCGAGAGGGAACCCCGGGCCGAGGCCGCGGGGGATCGCGACGGCCGGCGTCGCCGCCGCCGTGGAGGGCGTGGCCGTCGCGGAGGTCGGGGACGGGGCGAGGGAAAGCCTGAAGGCGGGGAATCGGGCTCGTCCACGCCCGGCGACGAGGGCGAGTCGCCGCGCGAGTCGGCCGTCGGTTCCGGTTCACCGTCCTTGCATGGAGAGTCGTAGAGCGGTATAATAGCGGCGTCGTCTCGAACAGGGGAGGAAGGCCCCAGGGCCTTCCTCATTCCCTTTTTTGGGTACCTTTCGGGAGACGAATCGTGAGCGACGCAGGCAAACGAACGACCGGTGACGTGGCGACCTTCCTGATCGCGCTCTTCATGGCCGTTTCCACGGCCCAGCCCGCGCACGCCCAGTACACCCTCCTGCCGCCCGCCGATCTCACGCTCGTCGTCCGCTCCTCCCTCGCCGAAGCCGGCGGGGAGTCCGAGAGCGCGATCGCCTGGGCCGAATCGCTCGCCACGCTCGAACCGCGGAGCGCCTTCGCGGCCGCCCGCGTCGCCACCCTTCACGAAGACATGGGCCAGGACTACGAAGCGCTCCAGTGGGGCGAGCGGGCCCTCGCCTGCGACAGCCTCAACGTGGACGCGGCGATGCTCGTGGGCCGGATGCGCCTGCGCGCCGGGGAGTGCCAGGGCGCGGTGCAGGTGCTCACGCCCCCCCTTCGCCAGCTCGGCGCGCCCCCCGAGCTCTACGGCCTTCGAGCTCTCGCGCACGAGCTATCCCGTTCGTACGACGCGGCGCTGGCCGACCTGAAGCGCACCGACGTCCTGCTCCCCGATTTCGCCTGGATCGCCACGGGGATCCTCGGCCTCTCGCTCGAGGACGGCCGGCTGGAGGAAGCGAATCAGGCCCTCCAGCTGGCTCTCGAGCTCCGGCCCGAGGATTCGCGCGTCCTCTCCCTGGGGGTCCGTCTCGCCCAGCGCACCGGGGACAAGGTCCTCGAGGAGACGCTCCTCCGCTCGCTCGCCCTTCTTCCGGAAGCGCGAACCGCCGAGATCGCCGGCTACGGCGCGTTCCTGTTCGAGCATGGGAAAGAGGTCGAGTTCCGCCAGCTCGTCCGATGGGCGGATTCGAGGGGAATCAAGGAATCCGAGCTTCGCATCGAGGCCGGACGGCAGCTCTTCGTCTCGGGCTCGAACCGGGACGCGATCGAGATCGTGAAGCCCGCGGCGAACGACTCGCGGGCGATCGCGCTTCGCGCCCGCGCCTCGGTGTCGCTGGGAGACGAGAAGGGGGCCCTCGCCGAATACCGCCGGCTCCTCTCGAGGACGGGCGTGTCGCGCGAGGAGTCGCTCGTCGTCGCCTATCTGGAGATTCGAAAGGGCGACCGCTCCCGCGGGGTCTACCTCCTCGAATCGGCCCGCATGGGCGGCCTCGATACGCCGCGCCAGGTGCTGGCGGCCAGCCTGTGCTACGCTCTCATCGGGCACCCCGACGAGTCGGTGGCCCTCATCCGGGAGAGCGCGTCCCGCGGCATCGCCAGCCCCCCCCTCTATCAGGAGCTCGGTTCGGCGGCGAGCGCCATCGGCGACAATCTCCTGGCCCAGTGGGCCTTCGAGCGGCTTCGGGACCTCGGAGGAGAGACTTCGGAATGCCTGACCTTCCTCGCCGCGACCGACCTGAGCCGCGGAAAGAGCGACCGCGCGGCCACTCAGCTGGAGCGGGCGATTCAGCTCAACCCCAAAAACGGCAAGGCCTTGCTGATGCTGGGCCGAATCCGGCATCAAAAGGGGCAGCTGGAATCGGCTCGCGACCTCCTGCGCCAGGCCGCCGCCTGTCCCGAGGCCTCTCTCGACGCCAACACGATTCTGGCCGACGTCTGCCGGAGCCTCCGCCTCGACACCGAGGCGAAGGAGGCCGCGGCGCGGGCCAAGGCGATCCGGGTGCGGGCCCCGGTCCCGGGCCTCTCGCTCAGCCCGGAAACCCCCGATTCTCCGGCCGAACCGGGCCGCTGACCCCCCTCGCCGGGGCGTCGCCAACCGCCACGTTTCCAGGAACCTGCCACCACCCCCGGGGTAGAAATTCATGAACCCGGAGGACGACGACGTGCCCTTGGAGCTCGTGCGATTGAAACGGCTCGACACCCTAGCCGAGCTGAGCGACGAAGACGTGATGGAGCGCTGCGCCACAGGCTCCGAGATCGCGTTCCGCGCGCTCGTCCAGCGCTACCGGGGCCGCATCATGAATCTGGTTTCGCGCTTCATCAACGACCGGGACCGCGCCGAGGAGATCTCGCAGGAGGTGTTCCTCCGCGTCTTCCGCAATCGGGAGCGCTACCGGAAGAGCGGCAAGTTCTCGACGTGGATCTTCACGATCGCCGTCAACCTGACGAAGAATGAAATTCGGAGCCGGGTTCGCCACAAGGGGACCTTCAGCCTCGACGCCCTGGAAGAAGAGACGGGCGGACAGGGGCTCCCGTTTCCCGATTCGAACCCCCTCCCCGACGAAGACCTGAACGCCGGCGAGATCCGCGCGAAGGTCGCCGAAGCACTCCGCAAACTTCCCCCTCGCTACCGCGAGGCGGTGGTGCTCCGGGACGTCGAGGGACTTAGTTACGAAGAGGTAGGCGAGATTCTCCGCATCCCGGGCGGCACGGTGCGATCGCGCATCAATCGCGCCCGGATGATGCTGAAGGAGAGGCTCAAGCCGTACCTGACGCTGGAGGACGTATGAACTGCCGGTCCGCGGAATCGCTCTTCTCCGCCTTTCTCGACGACGAATTGAATCAGGCGGAGCGCCGCAAATTCGAATCGCATCTCCTCGGCTGCCGCCGCTGCTCGCAGTCGCTCCGCGAGCTGAAAGGGGCCATGGCGCTCGTTCTCGACGCCTCGGTCGCGACGTCGGCGGAGACGAGCCCTCATTTCGAGGACGATCTGATGGACCGGATCCGTTCGGGCGAGGCGATGCGGCCGACCGTGATCGAGTGGCTCCACGGCCTCCTCACGCCTCAGGCCCTCCGCCCGATCTTCGTCGTGGGCGCGAGCGCCTGCGCCGTGGTGGTGGCCGCCTTCATCATTCCGGGAAGCCCCCTCTCGGTGTCGAAGGGCTCCACGCCGTCCCAGGTCGCCGCGAGCGGCCCGGCGACTCCCGGCGCGGTCGCTCCCGCCGCGGATCGCGTCGCGGCGCCGTCGACCGAGAGCGTTCCCTCGATTCCGGCGAACCCGACGCTGGCCGCCGCTTCGACCCGCCCGACGCACGAGACCGGACGGGCCGCGGCGTCCCAGCCCTCCGCCGGCGGAAACGGGATCGTCGAGATCGCCGACCGCGTGGTCCCCTCGGCGCATGCCGGGCTCGATTCCACGCTCCCGAATCCCGACTCCCAGTTCACGGACGAGTACGTGACGGATCGCTTCTTCCTGCAGCGCGGTCAGACCAATTCGGATCCGCAGCAGCCTTCGCTCGTGCCCGTCACGGACAAGACTGCCAATGGCGTCTACATCGAGTTCTAGCCGCGTCCTCCCTCAGCGCGGCGTGGCCAGTCCGGCGCGCCGCGCCGCGGCTTTTCTGGCGGTTGCCGCGTTCCTCGCGGCCGCTCACCCCGCCCGTGCCATCGACGAGCCGAAGGAAGTCCACCAGGAGGACGCGGGGCTCCTGAACGCCGTCGACGGAGCGAACCAGAGCGTCGTCACGGTGGTCGGCTTCCCGATGCGCTACGGCCCGCCGCGGCCGGGTCAGAAGCTGAAGCGCCTGATCGGGACGGCGGTCGTCGCCTCGAATCGCACGCTCATCACCACCGCCAGCATGGCTCTCCCCGGCGGCACGCTGAGCGTTCTCCTCGGAAAGGGCATCGAGCGGGAGGCCCGGCTCCTCGGCGTCGACCGGAAGTCGAACCTCGCGCTCTTCGAGGTCCTCGACGCTCAGCTGACGCCGCTCCGCCGCGCCTCGCCGCGATCGCTCGCGGTCGGCTCGTGGGTCGCCGTCATCTCCAACGTCTCCATCACCCGCCCGCAAGCGGCCCTCGGCCGCGTCTCCGGCCGCGGCGAGCGGATCGATTTTCCCTACGCGGGCGACATCGTCGAGATCGACGCGCCGAGCTACCTCGGCGCGACGGGAGCGGCGGTCCTGAACGAGGACGGGGAATGGGTGGCGATCGTCGTGGGGCGGGCCGAGCCGCCGCCCGCGCCCGACGCCGAGGGGCCCCGCGAGCCGGCCCGCGCCGACCAGGCGACGCCCCAGCCGAACAGCGTCCTCCTCGCGCTTCCGGTCGACCAGGTCGATCGCATCGCCGCCGACCTCGCGGAGCATGGCGCCGTGCAGCAGGCCTTCCTCGGCGTGGGGCTCAAGGTCGACGCCGCCGATACGCTCGGCGTTCGCGTGGTGAAGGTGGCGCGCGGGAGCCCCGCGGAAGCGGCGGGAATCCGGGTCGGCGACCGAATCCTCGCGATGGACGGGCAGGAGATGAAGACCTCGGACGAGATCACCACGATGGTCCGCGGCATGCGTCCGGGCGACGATGTCGACATCACCGTGCTTCGCGACGCCGAGATCCGCGCCATCACCGCGACCCTCGGAACCGTCGGGGCCGAGTCGCCCGCCGCCGGCTCGGCGAGCGAGGCCGAGATCCGCGCGCTCCACGAGAACCTCGAGCGACTCCGCGACGAGCAGCGGCGGCTCGAGGAGCGCCTCAAGGCGCTCGAACCGCCGCGCCGCTAGTCCCATCCCCCGGCGTGTGGTAGCCTGCGGGCCGACATGCGCCCCAGGCTTCCCTGGTTACCCGGACTCCTACTCGTCGCGCTCGTCTCCTGCGGCGGACGTCCCTTCGCGGAAGGTTCGAGCCGCGAGCTGACGGTCATCACCTCGCTCCCGCCCGACGCCCCCGAGATCCTCCTCCTGCGCGCCGTCGTCGAGCGGACCGCCGTCCGAATCGACGACGAGAAGGCCTACGTCGTCCGGATCGTTCCGCCGGGCGACGGCGTGGCCTATCGCGCGCGAAACGTCGTCGTCGTCGGCTTCGGGCCGGGGCGCGACGTTCCGGGCCCGGCCCGCCGCCTCCACCGGCTTCTCGGGCGCGACCAGCATGCCGCCGGGGAACCCTTCGCCTTCACGCCCGACGTATGGCTCCGCGGGCAGGCCGCGGGGATCGTCTGGACCGCGACGCGCGAGGAGTGGATTCCCGCCGTGACGAAAGCGCAGAACCGCCTCTTCCAGGCGCTCGACCGCGCCACCTTCGCCGGCGTCCGCGAACGGGTTCTCTCGCTCCCGCGCGACGCGAAGGTGGAGGGAGAGCTCCGCGACGCGCTCGGCATCTCCATGCGCGTGCCCCGCGGCATGGGGCTGACGCTCGACCGGCCGGGACGCGCCGCGCTCCTCCTCGACGAAGGGCCTCCGGCGAGGCTCCTCCGGATCGCCGTCGGCGCGACGAATCCGAACGCCGACGCCTGGCACGCGCGCGAGGCCCTCGCGAAGCGCTTCCGTCCCGACGAGGTCACGCTCGACGTCGCGGAGCCGCTCCTCTCGCCCGATGTCATGGCGGGCGCCACGCGCCAGCTCCACGGACGCTGGCAGGATTCCGCCGTGAGCGCGGCGGGCCCGTACCGTTACTATGAAGTGACGCGAGGCACCCTGCGGCTCCAGATCGATCTCGCCGTCTTCGCGCCCGGCACGCCGAAGCTCCCGTACCTCCGCGAGCTTCACGCGATCGCCGAGACCATCGCTCCGGCCCATTGAGGAATTCATGTCCCCGATCGAAGTGAGGATCCCCGGCCGACCGTCGCGCTACGCCGTTCGAGTGGAGCGCGGGCTCCTCGGCCGGATCGGCGCGAGGCTCAAGCGGGACGTCGGGCTCGCGCCGGGAACGCCGGTCGCGCTCGTCACCGACCGGACCGTCGCGCGCCTCTACGCGGCGCGCGTGGAGAAGAGCCTGCGCGCCTCGGGCTGCGACGTTCACCGCTACGTTCTCGCGCCCGGGGAGCCGTCGAAGGATCTCGCCGTGGTGACGCGTCTCTTCGAGTCGTGGGCCCGCGACGGCCTCGGGAAGGGAACGCTCGTCGTGGCGCTCGGCGGAGGCGTCGTCTCGGACGTGAGCGGCTTCGCGGCGTCGGCCTTCGGGCGCGGCCTCGCGTGGGTGGCCGTTCCGACCACGCTCCTCTCGCAGGCCGACGCCGCCATCGGCGGGAAGACCGGCGTGAATCTCCGCGCCGGGAAGAACCTCGTCGGCGCGTTTCACCAGCCGAAGGCCGTCTACGCCGACCCGGACGCCCTTCGCACGCTCCCGCGCCGCGCCGTCCGCTCCGGACTCGCGGAGGTGGTGAAGATGGGCGTCGTGCGCGATCCGAGGATTCTCGTCGCGCTCGCCACGCTGGTCCGGCGCGGACGCGGCCTCGATCCGAAGGCGCTCGCGCCGATCGTCCGGGCCTGCGCCGTGTCGAAGGCGTGGTTCGTCACGAAGGACGAGAGGGACCGGGGCGTCCGACGCGTCCTCAATTTCGGCCACACGGTGGGGCACGCGCTCGAAGCCTCCGAGGGATACCGCGCCTTCCACCACGGCGAGGCCGTGGCCGTCGGGATGGTGGCGGCGCTGAGGCTCAGCGTGATGGAGACCCACCTCGACCCGATCGACGCCCTGAAGGTGGAGTGGCTCCTCAAGTCGCTCGGGCTGCCGACCAGCCTCCGGCGTCCCGTCAAACCGGCGTTCTGGCAGGCGGTTCTGAGGGACAAGAAGCGTGGACGCGAAGGCGTCCGAGTGGTATTGTGCCCCGCGATCGGCAAGGCTAAAGTGATTGCGTTGCCATCGCTTACCCCGTTGGAGCGGGTGGTCGCCAGCCTGGTGCGGGACGGCCGAGGAGGCGCATGAGCACGGAAGCACTTCCCAGTGCGGGTCTAACGCTCGAAGAAATCGTGGAGAAGGATCCCTCGACGGCGCTCTACCTGCCGGTCGCCGAGCGGTTGCTGGCGCGCGGCCAGATCGCCGAGGCCATCCGCCTCTGCGAGGAACGCCGCTCCCGTCCGGGAAAGGGCGTGGGCGACCACATCGTCACCGGCCGCTGCTATCTGGCCGACGGGCGCCTGGCCGAGGCTCGCGGCGAATTCCAGCAGGCGCTGCAACTCGATCGAGAGAACGTCGTCGCGCTGAAGTCGATGGCCGGCATCCTCTCGCACGACGGCCGGCACGCCGAGGCCTCCGATCTCTACCGCGCCGTCTGCCGCGTCGATCCGGGCGATCTCGAATCGCAGTCGGCCCTCCATCAGATCACCTCGGGCGAGTACGCCGAAGTTCGCCCTCCCGAGCTGATCGTGTCGCAGGGCGAGCGTTCGTGGCAGCCGATCCGGCTCACGCGCGAGGAAGACCACCTTCGCGAGCTGGCCCTCGGGCTCCCGACGTTCGAGACCTTCGAAGCCTCCGAGGCCGTCGCGAAGGGGCCCGTTCCTCCGACGGACGAGCCTTCCACGACCGAAGCGATTCTCACGCCGGACGAGCTGACGATCGGCCCGTCGTTTCCGAGCGAGCGCGTCTCCCTGGAGCGTTCGGTCTCGGCGAGACCCGGCGCCCCCGCCTCTCCCGTGCCGCCCTCGCGCCACGAGATCGTCGTGCCCGCGGGCGGGTTCCCGGAGGGCGGACTCCACAACCGGCTCGGTTCGCTCGACGTCGAGGAATTCCAGACGAGCGCCCTCGAGCGGCTCGATCAAGTGCTTCGCCCGGCCGCCGTGCGCCCCCTCGGCGAGGTGGAGTCGCCGGCGCCTCCTCCTCCCGTCGAACTTCCGGACTCCGCGCTGGTCGACACGCCTCGGCCCTCCTCGACGCGTTCCGCCGTCTGGGACGACGAGCCGGCCGCCCCCGCGGGCACGGAGCGGGCCGCGAGCCCCGCGCCCGCGGAGCTCCCCGCGACGCCGAAGCAGGCCGCCGAGCCCGCGGCCCTTACGCCGCCGGCCGCCCCGGCTCCGGCCGCCGCGGCTCCGACCGTCGAGGGAAACCGCGCCGCGTTCGAGACCTGGCTCCGCCGCCTCGGAGGGAAGAGCTGATGGCGCGCGCGACGCGCGGAACGCGCGACGTCTGGGTCGTCCATGGCCCGAACCTCAATCTCCTCGGTCGCCGCGAGCCGAAGATCTACGGGCACGACACGCTCGCGAAGATCGACGCGCGGCTCGCGACGCTCGGCGAGGAACTCGGGCTTCGCGTCACCTCGTTCCAGAGCAATCACGAAGGAGCCCTCATCGACCGCCTCCAGATCGCGATGGAGGAGGCGGACGCCGTCGTGCTGAACGGGGGCGCCCTCACCCACACGAGCATGGCCCTCGGCGACACGATTCGAGCCATGACGATTCCCGTCGTCGAGGTTCACCTCTCCAATCTCTACGCCCGCGAGCGCGAACGGCAGACGAGCCTCACCGCCCCGGCCTCGGCCGGCGTCGTGATGGGGTTCGGTCCCGTCGGGTACGAGCTCGCGCTCCGCGCGATCCACGATCGCCTCCGGACCGACCGCAAGCGAGGGAGAAGGTCATGAGTCTCCGCGGCTGGATACAGGAACTCGTTCGGATCATGCGCGAGGAGGACCTCGCGGAGATCGAAGTCCGCCGTTGGTTCACCACGGTCCGGGTTCGCCGCCCCGGCGCCGAGACGATGGTCTCGAGCGCCCCGGCCCCGGCCGCGGCGCCCGCCGCGCACGCGGCCGCCGGCGCGCCCGGCGCGCCCGGCGCCGGACCCGCCGCGGGCGAGGCTTCGCCCGCCGAGGGGCCGTCGAAGAATCTGGTCGCGATCCGGTCGCCGATGGTCGGGACGTTCTACCGCTCGCCGGCGCCCGACGCCGATCCCTACATCGAGGTGAACAGCCCGGTCGACGTGGGCCAGACCGTCTGCATCGTGGAAGCGATGAAGCTCATGAACGAAATCGAGTCGGAGGTGCGAGGCCGCATCCATCAGGTGCTCGTGGAGAACGCGACGCCGGTGGAATACGGCCAGGTGCTCTTCCTGGTGGAAGCGGACCGGGCCGCCTAGGCCGGGTCGGAGGGTGGGATGAACGTCAAGCGCGTGCTTCAGAAGGTCGTGGAGATGAAGGCTTCGGACTTGCACGTGAAGGTCGGCACGAAGCCGATCGCGCGCGTGAACGGCGAGCTGGTGATGCTCGACGAGCCGGCCCCCTCGCAGGCCGACATGGAGGCCGTGGTCGACCAGATCCTCACGCCGAAGCAGAAGCGGATCTTCGAGGAGACGAAGGAAGTCGACTTCGCCTTCGGCGTCACCGGCCTCGCCCGCTTCCGCACCAACTTCTACCAGCAGCGGGGCACGACCGCGATGGTCTTCCGGCAGGTCCCCGCCACGGTGCCGGCCTTCGAGGACCTGAATCTTCCGACGGTCGTGGAGGAAGTGGCTTCGCGCCAGCGCGGGCTCGTCCTCGTCTGCGGCACGGTCGGATCGGGGAAATCGACGACGCTGGCGGCCATGCTCGACAGCGTGAACCGCCGCGAGGCGCGGAACATCATCACGATCGAGGACCCGGTCGAGTTCCTCTTCCGCGACAAGAAGTCGTGCATCTCCCAGCGCGAGGTCGGCCTCGACACCGACTCCTTCCACGAGGGGCTGAAGCACATCCTTCGCCAGGATCCCGACGTCATCATGATCGGGGAGATCCGGGACGCCGAGACGATGAAGACCGCCCTCATGGCGGCCGACACCGGCCACCTCGTCTTCTCCACCCTTCACACCATCGACGCCGGGCAGACGGTGAACCGCATCATCTCGTTCTTCCCGCCGCACCAGCACGAGGAGGTCCGGTTCCTCCTGGCCGGGACGCTCCAGGCCGTCGTGGCGCTCCGCCTCATCCCGCGCTCCGACGTGGAGGGGCGCGTGCCGGCGTGCGAGGTCATGCTCGTCACCGCCACCATCCGCGAATACCTGCGCGATCCGGAGAAGACGTCGCTCATCTCGAGCGCCATCGCCGACGGCGTCTCGCAGTACGGCATGCAGACCTTCGACCAGTCGATCATGCGGTTCTACACCGAGCAGAAGATCAGCCTCGAGAACGCGCTCCGCTACTCCACGAACCCGACCGAGTTCGAGTTGCGCATCAAGGGGATCCACGCCACGTCGGACGAATCGTGGAAGTCGTTCGAGGCGAAGCCGGAAGCCACCCCGTAGGGGCGGCATGATCCAGAAGATCCTCGTCGCCAACCGCGGGGAGATCGCGCTCCGCGTCGTCCGGGCCGCCCGGGAGCTCGGCATCCGCACCGTGGCCGTCTTCTCCGAGGCGGACCGCGAGTCGCTCCACGTCCGTCTCGCCGACGAGGCGGTCTGCATCGGCCCCGCGCCCTCCTCGGCCTCGTATCTCTACATCCCGCGCATCATCAGCGCCGCCGAGGTGACGGCGTGCGACGCCATCCACCCGGGCTACGGCTTCCTCTCCGAGAACGCGCACTTCGCCGAAATCTGCGAGTCGTGCAACATCCGCTTCATCGGCCCCACGTCGGAGATGATCCGGACGATGGGCGACAAGGCGGTGGCCCGGAAGACCGCGGTCGAGGCCGGCGTCCCCGTCACGCCCGGGAGCGAGGGGATCTTGCAGACGCCCGAGGAGGCGGTGGAGACGGCGAAGACGCTCGGCTATCCGGTCATCATCAAGGCCGCGGCCGGAGGGGGCGGGAAGGGCATGCGCGTCGCCTACGACGAGGCGTCGCTCCGGAACGGCGTCCTCACCGCCCAGGCGGAGGCCGAGGCGAATTTCGGCTCGGGCCAGGTCTACCTGGAGCGCTACGTCGAGAAGCCTCGCCACATCGAGTTCCAGGTGATCGGCGACCGCCACGGAAACGTGATCCATCTGGGGGAGCGCGAATGCTCCATCCAGCGCCGCCACCAGAAGCTGATCGAGGAGTCGCCGAGCGTCGCCCTCACCCCCGCGCTTCGCGAGGCCATGGGGAACGCCGCCGTGCGGGCCGCCAAGGCGATCCGGTACGAGAGCACCGGCACCATCGAGTTCCTGCTCGCCCCGAACGGCGAGTTCTACTTCATGGAGATGAACACCCGGATCCAGGTGGAGCACCCCGTCACCGAGGAGGTGACGAAGCTCGACCTGATCAAGGCGCAGATCGCCGTGGCGGGCGGCGAGCCGCTCCCCTGGACGCAGGCGGACATCACCTTCCAGGGGCACGCCATCGAGTGCCGCATCAACGCCGAGAGCGCCGAGAAGAACTTCCGCCCCTCGCCGGGGCTGGTGAAGTATTTCCACGCGCCCGGGGGGCCGGGCGTCCGCGTCGACAGCCACCTCTACTCGGGCTACACGGTGCCGTCCCACTACGATTCGATGGTCGCGAAGATCATCTGCTGGGGCCGGGACCGCGACGAGTCGATCGCCCGGATGCGGCGCGCACTCCTCGAGATCGTCGTCGACGGGATCGAGACGACCGTGCCCTTCCATCGCCGCATCCTGGAGGACCCGGGCTTCCTGAAGGGCGACATCCACACCGGCTACCTGGAATCGTGGCTTCAGGGGGACGGGGCGCCCGCGCCCGGATGAAGCGGATCGAGCTCTACCTCACGCCGCACGAAGGCGAACGCGCCCCGCTCGAGCATCGCCAGATCGTCGTGGTCGACGTGCTCCGCACCTGCTCCACCCTGGCCCACGCGCTTCGAAACGGCGCCGCCAAGGTGATTCCCGTGGAGACGGTGGAGGAGGCGACTCGCCTCGCGCAGACGCTCGACCCGAAGCAGCGGCTCCTCTGCGGCGAGCGGGAGGGCGCCAAGGTGAGCGGCTTCGATCTCGGGAACTCGCCGCGCGAATACGACAAGGGGCGCGTGGAGGGAAAGACGCTCGTCTTCGCCTCCACGAACGCGAGTCCCCTCATGGCGGGACTGCTGGTGGGGCGCGAGCAGCGCCTGCTCGCCTACGTGAACGTCGGGGCGGTGGCGGACGCCGTGCGGGCGGACGGCGCCGACCTCGCGATCCTCTGCGCCGGGCGGAACGGGAAGACCTCGCTCGAGGACGCGGCCTGCGCCGGAGCCCTCGTGCGGCGCCTCGTGGCGGCGAGCGCGGGCGGGAACGCGCCGACGATGAACGACGCGGCGGAGATGGCCGCGGCCTACGATCGGGAGCACGGCGGCGCGCCGGAGTCGATCCTGCGCCGAAGCGACCACGGCCGCTATCTCATCGAACTCGGATTCGAGGACGATCTGCCCGTCTGCGCGGCGGTCGATTCGGTTCCGGTGGTGCCCTTCCTCCGCGAGGGGCGGATCGTGAACGTCCGGTAAGCCCGCCCCGGTCCCGCCGCGGCGACGCGCCGCGACGCTAGCTGCCCCGCCGCGCCCTCCGGAACAACTCCAACGCCAGCGCTCCGAAGACGAAATTCCCCAGCCATGCCGCGAGCAGGGGAGGGAGCGCGCCGTTGTGCCCGAGCGACTGTCCGGTCCGGATGAGGGCGTAGTAGACGAACGAGATGAAAACCGAGAGGCCGAACGCCGCGGCCAGGCCGCCCCGGCGGTTCCGGAGCGCGAGCGCCACGCCGATGAGGACCACCACGAGATTGGTGAGGGGGAAGGAGATCTTGAGATACAGCTCCACCAGATACTTCTGCACGCGGCTCCCCGACTGGTGGAGCCGGTCGATGTAGTTCTCGAGCTGCCAGTAGGAGAGTCCTTTCGGATCCTCCTCCCCCTCGGCGAAATCCTCGGGGCGCTCCTTCAGGCCCGGTATCGTCAGCTCGTTGAATTGCGCGGCCGTCTCTCCGCTCTTGTCGAAGCGCCGGGTGTAGCCGTTCCGGAAGACCCAGCGGCCGTTCTCCCACTTGCCGGTCTCGGCGTCGATCCGGCCCGTGAGGGCGTTGTCGCGCACCTCCTGGATCACCACCTCCCGCATCTCCTTCGCCGGGACGAGGTACGTGCGGATGAGGAACGTGCGGCCCCCCGTGCCGAGATAGGCGAGGTTCGTCCTCGCCTGCGGCGTCTCGACGTTCTCCTTCTTGATGTCGACGTGATAGAGCCGGATGCGCCGCGCGTTCAGGTCCGGAATGGCGACCTCGTTCACCACGAAGGCGAGCACGCTCACGAGAACCGCGAGCGCGATGAGGGGCGCGGCGATGCGGGCCGGCCCGAGGCCGGCGGTCCGCATGGCGTTCAGCTCGTTCGTCCGCCCCAGCTGGCCGAGCGCGAGGAGGCACGCGAGGAGCATCGCCATGGGGAGAACCTGGAGCGTGATCCCGGGAATCCCCATGGCGTAGAAGAGCGCCACGGTCCGGGCCGGCACGTGATTGTCGAGGTAGGTGTCGATCTTCTCGAAGACGTCGACGACGATGAAGACCGAGACGAAGAAGACGAGGCCGGCGAGAAGGGCCGTGAGCGTCTCGCGCAGGACGTAGCGGTCGAGGATCTTCACGCGGCGGCCACGGGCAGCGAGGGAGGCCGGATGCGGCGCGGCCGTCGCCGCGGACGCCGGATCACCTCGGCCGCCTGGAGCGTCAGGTAGACGCCGATGGCCCCGATGACGAGGTTCGGCGCCCACATGGCGAACCAGGGCGCGAGGATTCGCCGGTCGGCCAGCTCCTCGCCTCCCGCGAGGCAGAGGTAGTAGAAGACGAAGAAGAGGATGGAGAGGAAGGCGACGGCGATGCCGCTCTTTCGCGCGCGCATGCCGAGCGGCGCCCCGACGAGCACGAAGACGAGGCACGCGGCGGGAATGGAGAACTTCTTCTGCACCTCCACCTCGAGACTGTTCACCCGCCGCTCCAGTCCGTCGATCTCCAGCTGGCGCATCTGGATCATGTCCATCGTCATCGGCGCGATCGGGCGGACCGCGGCGTCCCCGCTCGGCGGTCGGGCGCGCGGAGGGAGCCCCGTCGCGATGACCCCCACCGATCCGAGGGCCCGGAGCGCGTTCCTGAGCCAGGCCTGAATGCCCCGCGGGGCGGGGTGGGGGACCGCCGCCCGGACGAAATCGTCGTAGGAGGCGAAGCCGGCGCCCGCCAGGATCTGGTTCCGGACCTTCACGGCCTCCTTCAAGTCGTTTCGCACCTGATGGATAGCGTCCATCATCATCGTGAGGTTCATCTCCCGGTCTCCCCGGGCCGTCTTGTTGCGCCTCTCCAGATCCGCGCCGGGCGTCCGAATATTAATGAGATGGGTCTTGAACATGAGGCGGCGGTAGGTCCGTTCCTCCTCGTTCGGGGGGACTTCGTGGATTTCCCCGTCGTGGAGCTCGAGCGTCATGACGCGGCCGTCGGGCGCGTTATGGATCGTTCCCCATTCGGCCAGGATCGTGGTGGGGCGCGCGGTCGAGCTGAGCTGATAGATCTTCACGCCGCGGATCTCGTTCGTTCGGCTGTTCACCTTCTCCACGAAGATGTTGTAGCCCTCGAAGGCGTCGATGAAGACCCCTTCGGTGATCTGCGCCGTGGGGCGCTTGCGGCTCACGTCGGACATCAGGCTCGCGAGCGCGTGATTCGACTCGGGGAGGACGTGGTTGTTGAAGAGGACGAGGAGACCCGCGAGGACGGAGGCGGCCATGAGCGGCGCGCCGATGATGCGCGCCAGGTTCACGCCGTTCGCGCGCATGGCGGAGATCTCGTTGTCCTGGGAAAGACGGCCGAAGGCCGCGAGCGACGCGATCAGGACCGCGCAAGGGAAGGCGAGCGCCACCATGTACCCGAGCGAGAGGACGAAGAGCTCGAGCACGATGCCGAAGCTCACGCCCTTCCCGATGGCCAGATCGACCAGGTCGAAGAGAAAGTCGAGGGTCAGCAGGAAGACGACCACGCTGAACCCGAAGAGGAACGGGAACAGGTGCTCGCGGAGGACGTATCGTTCGAGTATTCTCATCGGGTTCGCCGGGGCGGGAGTGGGCCGACCATGGCGCAGTATAGGGAGCCCCCTCGGCCCGGCGCAATCCTCTGGATGGGTTTTAACTCCTTCCGGTAGCATCGGTTCCGGTTCGAACTTCGACTGGCGAGAGGTGTACAAGGGATGTCGTGGGCCCCGGCTGCCCCTGGGGCGCCGCTGTGCGTGAAGGGATGCCCATCGCTCGACTCGTCCGTTCCATCCTGAATCGATTCCTCCTGGGGTTTGCCGGCCCGCCCGGAGTCCGCCACCGCACGCCCGGTCGGCGAGCCCGCCCGGCCCTCGCCGCCCTGCTCGGCGCGGCCCTCCTGACGGCCTCGAGCCTCCTCCACGCCCCCGCCGCGCTCGCGTCGGCCACGGTCCGCGCGTACGACCCGTCGGCGCAGTACCTCGATCCCATGGCCGTGCCGCTGCCGCCCGACTTTCCGCGCAACTGGCGCATTCCCGTGCCGCCGCCGCTCTCCGACCCCGGCTCCTCGCAGGTGCAGGTGTCGCTCGATCCCGCGAGCGGGCGGATCTCGGAGCGTTACCGGGCCGGAAACGTGGAAGTGCGGCCGCCGCTCGTGACCGACTACCTCGACTACGACGAACTCCTCTCCGACCGCACCTACCGGAAGATCTGGCGCGAGAGAACCAAGACCACGCGCTCGGTGAACAAGGAGGGCCTTCGAAAGGGCGGCATCTTCAAGTTCGAGCTCCCGGTGCAGCTGCCGAAGACCGTGCGGAGCATCGTCGGAAACGGCGCGCCGAGCATCGAGGTCTCGGGCAGCGAGCGGATCGCCATCCTGGGCACGAGCGACTGGCTCGTGCGCACCGACACCTACGCCGACGTCACGGGCGAGCGGAATCGCCAGGGCGCGTTTCCGTCGTTCGAGATGAAGCAGGAGCTGAACGTCAACATGACGGGCTCCATCGGCGACAAGATCAAGGTCGACGTCGACCAGTCGAGCAACGTCCAGACGAGCCTCGACAACAAGGTGAAGCTCCGGTACGAGGGCGACGACGACGACATGATCAAGACCATCGAGCTCGGAAACACGAACCTCTCGCTGCAAGGCGCCTCGCTGCGCCAGGAGGGGCTCTTCGGCGTGAAGACGATGGCGAAGATGGGGAACTTCGACTTCACGGTGATCGCCAGCAAGCAGGACGCGAAGACGGAGACCGCGCGCTTCACCCCGTCGGGCGAGAAGCGGAGCGTGAAGGTCACCGACCTCGAATACATCCGCCGGACCTACTTCTTCGTTTCCGACAAGCCGATCGACACGTCGAATCTGAATCTCAAGGTCTACCGGGCCGATCTCTCCTACTTCGACGTGAACGGCCGCACGCAGGGCGTCGCCCGCATCGACCCGATGCAACCCTACGACTCCCTCGCGAACCCCGAGATGGCCGGCTACTGGGTGCCCCTCACGATCGGGCAGGACTACGAGATCATCTACCCGTACGTCCTCAAGGACGCGCCGCCGACGGTGAAGATCCCGGTCGTCCGGCTCTTCAGCCAGGTGGGGGACGCGCAGCTCCTGGCCGTCGCCTACAACGACGGAGCGACGCCGGTCGGGATCACGGACACGTCGGAGAACCTGGCCCTCGGCAAGCAGGCCGGCGAGTTCCTGCTCCTGAAGATGCTCAAGCCGACCATCGACCGGATGAAGGAATCGCCGGACGGACTCTTCGACACGACGAACCCCTGGTTCAAGACGCTCGGCTACGAGCTCCGGAATTTCTACGACCTGGGCGGCCGCGACATCGACCGATCCTCCCTCACGATCAAGATCCGGAAGATCGACTACTCGCTTCCGACCCATCCGGACGCCGTCACCGTGGGGGGCGAGACGGTGCCGCTCGTGAAGATGCTCGGCCTCGACCAGACGGGGAAGGCGGGGAGCGAGAACCAGTTCGATCCCGACGGGCTCATCGACGACCAGTTCGTGAACGCCGAGACGGGGATCATGTTCTTCCCCGATCTCCATCCCTTCGATCCCGACACGACGGCCGCGTACGCCGCCGTCTGCGCGCCCGGGTTCGGGAGCTTCAACTGCCTCGACGATCTCACGCGCAACAGGCTCTGGACCGATTCGCTCCTCGTGAACAGGGCGGTCTACTACGACAAGCAGCCCGAGTCGGGGAAGGACGAGCGCTACTTCATCGACGCCGAGTTCAAGAGCAGCCAGCAGGGCTTCTACCTCGGCCGGTTCGGCATCCTGGAGGGGTCGGAGCAGGTGAAGGTGGACGGCGTGCCGCAGCGCCGCGACAGCGACTACCGCATCGACTACGAGTCCGGGCTCATCACCTTCACCCGGCCGCCGGGGCCCGATCAGGTGATCACGGTCGACTTTTCGTACGCGCCGGGCTTCGGCCAGGTGCAGCGCACGCTCGTCGGCGTCTCGGGGGGCTACAACCCGGCCTCGAACCTCTCCTTCTCCACGAGCCTCCTGCGGGAAGCCCGGGGCGCGCAGGAACAGAACGTGAAGCTCGGCGAGGAGCCGGCCCACTCCACGCTCGGCGACTTCGGCACGGTGCTCGCGTTCCGCCCCGTCTGGATGACGCGGATCGCCGACCGGGTGCCCGGCATCACGACCGACCAGCCCTCCGCGCTCAACATCCAAGGGAATTTCTCCGCCAGCCTCCCGAATCCGAACACGGAGGACGAGGCGTACATCGACGACATGGAGGGAAATCGCGAGTCGACCACGATGGCCCTCTCGCGGCTCTCCTGGTTCTGGAGCAGCGTGCCGGTGAACAACCGGAAGCCCCTGAAGTTCGGCTCGCCGGCCGCCGACTCCATCGTCCTGCCGGTCTCGTCGCTCCTCACCGACCACGCCGGGCTCGAGTGGTACAACCCCCGTCCCGACGCGCCCACGGCGGCGCAGGAGTGGGACCTGAAGCCGGTGCTGACGGAGGCCGAAGGGGGCGACAACAACCACCAGGTGCTCGAGATGAACGTGAAGCCGGCCGCCGGCGAGACGGTCATGGACAGCGAGGACTGGGCGGGCGTCACCCAATCGTTCGGAACGGTCGGGCAGGACTTCAGCCGCGTCCGCTTCATGGAGATCTGGGTCAACGACTTCACCGCGCACCACGACTCGACGAGGGCCGTTCTCCACATCAGCGTGGGGCGCGTGAGCGAGGACGCGTACTGGGATTCCAAGGCTCCGCCGAACGGAAGGCTCGACACCGAGGACAAGAACTTCGACGGCAAGCTCGATCTCGGGACCGGTGAGAACGACCCGAACTTCGAGGACACCGGGCTCGACAACAAGATCGACCGGGACGAGCCCGGGTACGACCCGGCCTCGAATCCCGATCCGAGCCAGGACGACTACACCTACGACGTCGAGAAGGCGCCGAACGACTACTCGACGATCAACCGCTACGAGAAGAACGGTCTCGGCGAGGCCAACGCGCGGCCCGACACCGAGGACCTGAACCGAAACACGATCCTCGACACCGACAACAACTACGTCGAGGCGACCATCGACCTCGCCGACACCCAGTACGTGGCGGTCGACGTCCCCGCGCAGTACCCGACGTCGCCGAAGGTGAAGGCCGACAACGGCTGGCGGCTCTTCCGGGTTCCGGTCTCGGAGGAGGCGTTCCGCGCCATCGGCGGAGGGGCCGGCCAGAACGTCCAGCACATGCGGCTCTGGCTCAGCAACATCGAGCGGCCGATGAAGATCCAGATCGGCGGCATCGAGCTCGTGGGAAGCCGCTGGCTCGAAACCGCGATCCTCGACCCCGACATGATCGCGCGGGACGTCCAGCTCGACATCCGCACGCGGAACAACAAGGACGACGCCGGCATCTACCAGCCCCCGTACGAGGTGAAGAACCAGATCGGGAACTCGGCCGACCAGCGGGAGCAGTCGCTGGCCCTCGGCTACACACGGCTCGCCGAGGGAGACACGGTGTTCGCGTTCAAGACGCTCGGCGCGCCCCCCTCGGCCCTCGGGTGGACGCAGTACCGCCAGATCAAGTTCTACGTCCACGGCGAGCAGGGCGTGCAGACGCAGAATCTTCGCGTCATCGCGCGCTTCGGCCCCGACACCCTGAACTACTACGAGTACAGCGTGCCGGTCCGGTACGACTGGCAGAACCTGGCGATCCCGATGGACGTTCTCTCGCAGCTCAAGGAACGGCGCGCCTCCGACCCGCTGGCCGACCTCCGAAAGGTCTACGTCGATTCGACGAGCTACGCCGGCACGGGGGAGGTCCTCGGCGTCCTCGGGAATCCGAGCTTCACGAACATCACGCGCGTGACGTTCGGGCTCGCCGTGAAGGGGGCGCCGCCCGGCGCGCCGCCGGTCTACGGCGAGGTCTGGATCGACGAGCTGCGGGTGACCGACGTCGTCAAGGACTCGGGCACGAGCAGCAACGTCTCGATCCAGGCGAACTTCGCGGATCTCCTGGCCGTGAACGTGAGCGTGCAGAAACAGGACCAGGATTTCTTCCGCGTGGGCCAGGGAACGGGCCAGGGAAGCGGCCTCAACCACTCCGCGCTCGGCTTCTCGACGACGCTCAACCTCGACCGCTTCCTGCCGACGGCCGCCGTCACCCTGCCGATCCGGTTCTCGCTGCAGCACGCGACCGACATCCCCAAGTTCCGAACGGGCTCGGACGTGACGCTCAACTCGGGGCAGTCGGATCTCGAGACGCGGCGGCTCGACCAGCAGTCGGTGGACATGTCGTACCGGCGGAGCAGTCCCGTCCGGCGCGGGCTCACGAAGTACACGCTCGACGCCATCAGCGGAAACATGTCCTACTCGCGCCGGGCGCAGGTCCTGCCGCAGTCGATCGACTCCTCCTGGGCCTTCACCGCCGGCGGCGGGTACGACCTCCCGATCGGCGGCGGGGGGATCCGCTTCGGCAAGAACGTGAAACTGGGGCTCCTGCCGGAGGTGGTGACCTTCACGGCCGGTTGGACCTCCAGCCGGGCGATCAACTTCTCCCGGCAGATCGTCGGGGACAGCGACGCCGTGGAGCTTCGATCCGACGTGAAAGTACGGCTCCTCGCGCTCGGAACGACCATCTCCTACATTCCCTTCTCATCGTTCCGCGTCACCTACTCGCTCACGTCGCAGCGCGACATGCTCCTCCACGATGTGGGGCCCGCCGGCTTCAACAAGGGGACGGAGGTCGGAAGGACGCAGACGACGCAGATCAACTACACGCCGCGCTGGCTCTCGCTCCTGAATCCGAACGTCTCGCTGAAGGGGCAGTACGTCGAGGACGCGAGGCCGGAGCTCAAGCTGTCGAGGGCCGACTCGCTCGACCTGAAGAACATCCGGAACAGCGGGGCCGCCAGCGTCACGATGAACGTGCCCATTTCGAGGCTGGGCGGACGAGCGGGGCGGGTCCGGCGCGGCCCCGACGGGAAGACGACGGGCGGGGGCTCGCTCTTCATGCCGGTTCGGACGCTCTTCAGCAAGATGCAGGACATCCAGACCTCGTTCGCGTTCGACCGGAGCGCCTCGCTCACCCGCGTCGCGGGCGATCCGGGCCGGGCCTTCAAGAGCGGCTTCAGCGAGGTGACGTCGGAGGACCTCGACCGCACGATCTCCGGGTCGAACGTGGCGATGGCGCGCCGCTACACGACGCGCGCGTCGACCGCGTTCCGCCCGACGAGCGCCATCACCGTCGACATCCGAGGCGACCACTCGCTCTCGTTCTCCGATCAATCCTTCGGCGAGCGGCGGACGCAGAAGTTCCAGTGGCCGGATCTCCAGGGCCGATGGAACGATCTCCACCGCTTCATGCATCTCGACAAGTCGGTCAGCAGCATGAGCCTCCGCTCGGGGTACTCCAAGGTGACCGACGAAGACGGGCCCTCCTACGGCCCGGTGGAACGGCGGATCAACACCGACACCTTCGGCCCCATTCTCGGGTGGGACCTCGTCTTCCGGAGCGGAGTGCGCGCCAGCCTCGCCAGCTCTCTCACGCGCGCCACCACCATCGACCAGCGCGTCTACGGGGTGACCCGCGACAAGCAGACGACGAACACCGACCTGAGGATCACGAAGACGTTCCCGGCGGCCAAGGGGATCCGGTTCTTCTTCAGCAAGAAGCGGGTCCGGCTGCCGAACGACCTGAACCTGAATTTCACCTGCAATCTGACCGGGGACCGCCAGGTGGTGAGCCGCCCCGGCGAGAGGGCCTACACGGAGTCCGACAACAAGGGTTTGAAGGTCGGCAGCGGAACGACCTATAATTTCACCCGCGCCATCTCGGGAGGCTTCAATTTCGAATACCGGCAAAACGACGATCTTAAGCAGGGAATCAAACGGCGCGGGATCACGGTCGATTTCAACGCGCAGTTCTCGTTCTAGCCTTTCGATCGCGCTCCTCGTCGCCGTCTTCCTGCTCCCCTCCTGCGGGCGCCCGGCCGCCGCCTACTTCGACGGGAAGCGCGCCATGACCTGGGTGGAGCGGCAGGTCTCCTTCGGCCCCCGCGCGCCCGGCACCTACGGCCACGACGCCTGTTTCGCGTTCCTTGACTCGACGATGCGCGCCTACGCGCCCATCGTCGAGGCCGACACGTTCCACTACTACGTCTCCCGGCTCGGCAAGGAGGTCGCCCTCTTCAATCTCCGGGCCCGGTTCGTCCCGGAGGCGGAGCACCGGATCGTCCTCGCCGCCCACTGGGACACGCGGCCGTGGGCCGATCGCGAGACCGACCCGGCGAAGCGGAAGAAGGCGATCCTGGGCGCGAACGACGGCGCCTCGGGTGTGGCGGTTCTCCTCGAGCTGGCGCGGTTGATGCACGAGCAGGATCCGAAGGTGGGCGTGGACATCGCCTTCTTCGACGGGGAGGACCTCGGAACCGAAGAGGATCAGGACGGCTGGTTCCGCGGCTCGAAGCAGTACGTCGCGCGCTACTCCGGAGAGCCGAAGCCGCTCTTCGTCGTCGTGGTCGACATGGTGGGGAAGAAGGACCTCGCGCTCCACTGGGAAGGAAACTCCTACGAGCAGGCCGGAAACGTGGTCGACCTCGTCTGGAGCGTCGCGAACGCCGTCGGCGCCCGCTCGTTCCGCTCGGACGTGAAGCACCGCGTCTTCGACGATCACATCCCGTTCCTCCAGGCCGGCATTCCGGCCATCGTCCTCATCGATTTCGACTTCCCGCAGTGGCACACGATCGCCGACGACCTGAAGGCGGTCGACCCCGAGAGTCTGGGAGACGTCGGGCGCGTGCTCCATTCCCTCGTCAGCGACCCCACCTACCTCTCCGACTGAAGTTTTCCCTTGAACCCCCGGCCCCCGGTCGGTAGGTTCAGGGGTCCGAGTGGACGCGTGTCCGCTCTTTCTTTTTCGGCCCGACAAGGGGTCGCGGACCCGAAGGGCTAAGTCCAAGATGAGAAGTCCGTTACGGGATGACCTGACGCGCCGCTTCCAGGCACTTCTGGAAGAGGAGGCCTTCGATCTTTGGGATCTGGAGCTGGCCGCCCAGTCGGGCCGGACGGTCATTCGGGTCTACGTCGAACGCGGGGCCGACCGGGGTCCGGGGGTCACGCTCGACGATTGCTCGTACTGGAACAAGAAGTTCGGCCGCTATCTGGAGGCCGAGAACATCGTCCGCGGGAGCTTCGTCCTGGAGGTCGGTTCTCCGGGAATCGAGCGCGCGCTGACGCGGCCGGAGCACTACGCGCGGTACGTGGGGCACCAGGTGGAGGTTCGCCTCCACGACTTGAAGGACGGACGGCGCAGCTTCCGGGGCGAGCTCCGGGCGGCCGGCGGCGAGTCGATCCTGGTGGAGGACGCGGACGTGGGGCCGGTGTCGCTCCCGCTGGCGGGAGTGCGGCACGCCCGCGTGATCGCCGATCCGTGGGAAGGGTTGAGGGAGCCGAAGCGAAAGCACGGGCGCCCGGAGTAACGAGTCCCAGCGATTGATTCTGACGTCGGTCCAGCACGGGGATCCTACATTCGTGGCACGAGAGCCGCAGCGAAACACGAACTATGAGCTGATCGAGGCGATGGCCCAGATCGCGCGCGAGAAGAGCGTCGACAAGGCCACGGTCATCGACACGCTGGTCGCCGGGCTCCTCTCGGCCGGCCGCAAGCGCTTCGGACAGGACGCGAAGCTCGACGTCGCCTTCGACGACGCGAGCGGCAAGATCCTCATGAAGCTGACGCGGACCGTGGTCGAGGACGCCGACGATCCGGGACTCGAGATCGATCTCGCCGAAGCGCAGGCGATCGACGAGAAGGCCGCGATCGGGCAGGAGCTCACGACCGAGCTGACGCTGGAGGATCTGGGACGGAACGCGATCTCCGCCGCCAAGCAGGTGCTCGTCCAGAAGGTGCGCGAGGCCGAACGCGAGCGGATCTACGAGGACTACCACGAGCGCGTCGGCGAGATGGTGCGCGGCACCGTGCAGCAGGTGGATCGCGGCAACATCTACGTGAAGGTGGAGCGCTCGGAGGCGATCCTGCCGCCTCGCGAGCAGATCGCGCGCGACCGGTTCCACCAGGGCGACCACATCAAGGCGTACATCATCGCCGTCGACAAGGCGGCGCGCGGGCCCCAGGTCGTCCTCTCCCGGACGCATCCCGAGTTCCTGCGCCGGCTCTTCGAGGCGGAAGTCCCCGAGGTGGCCGAGAAGATCATCGAGATCAAGGGGATCTCGCGGGAGCCGGGCTCCCGGGCCAAGATCTCCGTCATCTCGAACGACGACAAGATCGATCCGGTGGGGGCGTGCGTCGGCATCAAGGGGTCGCGCGTCCAGGCCATCGTGCGGGAGCTGGGGGGCGAGAAGATCGACATCGTGCCCTGGAGCGCCGATCCGGTCGTGTTCGTGACGCGCGCGCTTTCGCCGGCCAAGGTGATCGAGGCGCAGGTGGTGGAGGCCGAGCAGAAGGTCCTCGTCACGGTGGCCGACGATCAGCTCTCGCTGGCCATCGGCAAGGGGGGCCAGAACGCCCGGCTCGCGGCGCGGCTCACGGGCTGGAAGATCGATCTCATTTCGAAGACGGAGCGCGAGCGCCTGCGCGACTTCGAGCGCCGGGCCCGCATCGACGTCGAGGAGCTTGTGGGCGCGGGGCCGAAGCTGGTTGAGAAACTGATCCGCGAAGGCATCGAGACGGTGCAGGACCTGCTCAAGACGCCGTTCGAGCAGCTCCTCGCGATTCAGGGTATCGGCGAAAAGACCGCGGAGAAGCTGCTCGAGGAAGCTCGGGAGCTCCAGGAGCGGCGCAATCAGGAGCTAGCGGAAGAGGCCGCGCGCGCGGAGGCCCTGGCGGCCGAGAAGGCCCAGGCGGCCGGACAGGCCCAAGCGAGCGCGGACGACGAAGCGGTGGCGGAGGACGCGGCGACCACGCCCGGTGCGGGCGGCGACGCGGAAGAAGCGACGGCGGCGGCGGCGACGGCGGAGGATGAGAGGACGCCCGAAGCCTGACGCGGGCTCCAACGGAGATTCATGACGAGCGGAAAGAAGCGAGTCTACGAAGCGGCGAAGGAGATGGGGATGTCGAGCGAAGCGCTCGTCGGCATCCTCAAGTCCATGAGCGTCGAAGTGAAGAGCCACATGAGCTCGATCGACGACGGCGTCATCGAGAAGGTGCGGCTCAAGCTTGCCCGCGAGAAGGAGGCGGTCAAGGAAGAGGAAGCGCGCCGCAAGGAGAAGGCCGTGCAGGCCGCGAAGGCCGCGGAAGCCGCGCGGCGGCTCACGCCCCCGGGCGGCGGCCTCAGGATCGGCGGCGGCGGGGGCGCCGGGCGCCCCGGCAAGAAGAAGAAGCGCGCGGTCGACGAAAAGCTGATCGCCGCCGCGGTGCGCCGCACCGTGGCCGACATGGGGACTCCGAAGCGCAAGCACCATCACCGCGACCGCGAGGAAGAGGCGGCCGTCGGGGTGGAGGAGGCGCCGCGCGTCATCCGCGTGGCCGAGTACGTCTCGGTGGCCGAGCTGGCCGCGCGCCTGGAGGTCAAGCCGCAGGAAGTGATCGCGGCGTGCCTGCGCCTCGGGATCATGGCGAACATCAACCGCCGCCTCGACCGCGACTCGATCATGGCCGTGGCGGACGAGTTCGGCTTCGCCGTCGATTTCGTCTCCGAGATCGGCGAGGAGCTGGAGACCGCGGCCCCCGAGGCCGAGGCGCTGGAGACGCGCGCGCCGGTCGTGACCGTCATGGGCCACGTCGATCACGGCAAGACGTCGCTCCTCGACTACATCCGGAAGGCGAACGTCATCGCGGGCGAGGCGGGCGGAATCACGCAGCACATCGGCGCCTACGAAGTGCGCCTTCCCGACGGGCACCGGATCACGTTCCTCGACACGCCGGGCCACGAGGCCTTCACGGCCATGCGGGCCCGCGGCGCGCAGGTGACCGACATCGTCGTTCTCGTCGTGGCGGCGGACGACAAGGTCATGCCGCAGACGGTGGAGGCGATCGACCACGCCCGCGCGGCGAACGTGCCGATCATCGTCGCCATCAACAAGATCGACCTCCCCGGCGCGAACGTCGACGGCGTGCGCCAGGAGCTCTCGCAGCACAACATCCTCGTCGAGGAGTGGGGCGGCAGCGTCATCGCGGTCCCCATCTCCGCGAAGAAGGGGACGAACGTCGAAAAGCTCCTCGAGATGATCCTCCTCCAGTCGGAGCTTCTCGAGCTGAAGGCCGATCCGCACAAGGCCGCGCGCGGCGTCATCGTCGAGGCGCGCCTGGAGCGGGGGCGCGGCATCGTGGCCACCGTGCTGGTTCAGAAGGGGACGCTCCGCGTCGGCGACGCGTTCGTGGCCGGCTCGAAGAGCGGAAAGGTGCGCGCGCTGCAGAACGAGCGCGGGCAGAAGGTGGAGTCGGCCGGGCCGTCGACGCCCGTGGAGGTGCTCGGCTGGGCCGAGCCGCCGCAGGCGGGCGACACCTTCGCGGTCGTGGCCGACGAGCGCGAGGCCCGCGAGCTGGCGGGGAAGCGCGCCATGCTCCTCCGCGAGCAGGAGCTCCGGCAGCAGAAGCACGTGACCCTCACCGACCTCTTCGCGCAGATGAAGGAAGGGAAGGTGAGCGAGCTGCTCGTCGTCCTGAAGGGCGACGTGGACGGCTCGGTGGAGGCGCTGCAGGACACGCTCACGAAACTCTCGACGTCGGAGATCAAGCTCCGCGTGATCCATCGCGGCGTCGGCCAGATCACCGAATCCGACGTCCTCCTCGCCGCCGCGTCGAACGCCGTCATCATCGGCTTCCACGTGAAGGCCGATCCGAAGGCGACCGAGCTGGCCGCCAAGGAAAAGGTGGACGTCCGAATCTACGACATCATCTACCAGGCCGTGGAGAACGTGAAGGACGCCATGGCCGGCCTCCTCACGCCCGAGATCCGCGAGACGGTGCAGGGCCAGGCCGAGGTGCGGAAGATCTTCCGCACCTCGAAGTCGGGCGTCGTCGCGGGCTGCATGGTGCTCTCCGGCACGATCCAGCGGAACTCGCGCACGAGGCTCCTGCGAGGCGGCGCGGCGGTGTGGGACGGCAAGATCGAATCGCTGAAGCGCTTCAAGGACGACGTCCGCGAAGTGGCCGCCGGGTTCGAATGCGGCATCTCGCTCGAGGGCCGCGACGACATCCAGGAGCAGGATGTGATCGAGGCCTACGCCCTGGAGGAAGTCGCCCGCAAGCTGGAGTGAGATGCTCGTCGGAACGCTGCGGCTCGAGATCCATTTGCCCGCCGCCGACTCCCTCAAGGCCAAGCGCTCGGTCTTGAATCACGTGAAAGAGCGCGTCCGCCACCGATTCAATGCCGCGATCGCGGAGGTCGGGAATCAGGATCTCTGGCAGCGCGCCACGCTCGGCGTGGCCGTCGTCGGAGAGTCCGCCCCCGTCCTCGATCGGGCGCTCCACGAAATCCTAGCCGTGATCGAGCGCGAGGATCGTCTCGCGGTGCTCGACTACGAAATCGAGGTCGGCTGAGCCGGTCCGCTGCACCCGGGCCCGCCGCCGCTGCGAACCATGGACAAGCATTCGCCTGAAACCCCCCGCACCCGCCGCGTCGCGGATCGCATCGCGCAGGTGCTGGCCGAGATCCTCGGCCGTCACACCGAGGATCCCAGGCTTCGCCAGCTCACCGTGACCGGCGCGCGCGTTTCGCGCGACCTCGGCTCGGCCCGCGTCTGGGTCACCGGCGGATTCGCGCCGGCCGACGAGCCGAAGGTGCTCGCGGGGCTCGCCCACGCCACGCCGCGCTTCCGCTCCATGCTGGCGCCGGAACTGGGGCTTCGCATCGTGCCCACGCTCAGTTTCGTCATCGACCATTCGTCGGCGTCGGGCGCCCGCATCGAGGAGCTCCTGCGCGACATCGCCCTCGAGCGCGAGGCGGCCGAGGCGCCCCCCGAGGACTCGGGTCCCGATCCCGGCGACGCGGCTCCCGACTCCGGCGACACCACCCCGACACGCGAGGAATGATGCCCTTCGAGCGCTTTCGCGCCTTTTTCGACGCCCACACCGACTTCGCCATCTTCTCCCACGTCGACCCCGACGGCGACGCCATCGGCTCGTCGCTGGGGCTCGCCTGGGCCCTGCGCGAGATGGGGCGGGGCGCCGTGGTGATCAACGAGACCACCGTGCCGGTCACGCTCCGGTTCCTCCCGGGCGCCGATACGGTCCGCCTTCCCTCCGACTTCTCGAAGCCGTTCGACGCCGTGATCGTGCTCGACTGCTCCTCGCTCGAGCGCCTGGGGCCGAACTCGGCGAAGCTCGTGGCGCCGAACGCGTCGATCGCCTGCGTCGATCATCACGTCGGAAACGCGGGGTTCGGCGATCCCCGACTCGTGGTGCCGGAGGCGAGCTCGACCGCGGAGCTGGTGCACGACCTTCTCGACGCGTGTCACGTTCCGCTCACGACCGAGGCGGCCCAGTGCCTCTACACCGGCCTCGCCTCCGACACGGGGGCGTTCCGGTTCCAGAACACCACCCCCAAGGCGCTGCGGCTGGCCGCGCGCCTCGTCGATCACGGGGCCACGCCCTCCGTCGTCTCGGACTGGCTCTACGCGAAGAAGACGGCGGGGAGCCTCCGCATCCTCGGCCTCGCGCTCGCCTCGCTCGAGTCGCGGGCGAACGGGCAGGTGAGCGCCCTCACCATCTCGCGCGCCATGTTCGACCGCGCGGAGGCGTCGCCGGAGGACGCGGACGGAATCGTCCAGTACGCGAAGTCGCTCCTCGGCGCGCGGGTCGGCGTCCTCTTCCAGGAGGCCTCGCCCGGGCAGATCCGGCTCAGCCTCCGGAGCGACGGGAGCGTCGACATGAACGAATTCGCCGCGCGCTTCGGCGGCGGCGGGCATCGGGTGGCGGCGGGCGCGAAGGTGGCGGGGGAGCTGACGGCGGTGCGGGCGGAGGTGCTCGACGCGCTCGAGCACGCGCTGGTGAATGGCGGATCTCCTGCATCTCGTCGATAAGCCGGAAGGCTGGACCTCGCACGACGCGGTGGCCCGCCTTCGCCGCATCCTGGGCGAGCGCCGCGTGGGCCACGCGGGGACGCTCGATCCGTTCGCCACGGGCCTCCTCGTCGTGGCGGAGGGGCGCGCGACGGGACTTCTCGGCGCGCTCTCGCTCCTGCCGAAGCGCTATCTCGCGACGCTCCGCCTCGGCGTCGCCACCGACACGCAGGACCGGACGGGAACCCCGATCTCCGTCTCGCGCGACCCGCTCCCGACGCTCGGCGCCTTCGACGACGCGCTGGCGCGATTCCGCGGACGGCTGGAGCAGCGCCCTCCGCTCTACTCCGCCGTGAAGGTGGCCGGCGAGCGGCTCTATCGCGCGGCGCGGCGCGGCGAGGAGGTGGAGCGCCCCACGCGGCCGATCCACGTCTACGCCCTCGAGCGTGTCGCGAGCCCCGAGTCGGGCGCGGCGACCCTCCCGACTCCCGCGGTCGGAGCGCCGGCGAACACGGCCGACGTCACGATCGACGTCACCGTGAGCCGCGGCACGTACGTGCGGACCCTGGCGCACGACCTCGGCGCGGCGCTCGGCTGCGGCGCCCATCTCGTCGCGCTCCGGCGCGTGAGCATCGGGCCGTTCCACGTCTCGGGCGCGGGACGCGTGGAGAAGGAAAGCGGTTGGGACGCCGCGCGGCTTCGGGCGTGCGCCATTCCGCCCGCGAAGGCGCTCGGCTTCCTGCCGCGCGTGCGTCTCGACGCGAGCGAGACGACTCGGCTCCGCCACGGCGCCGGACCCTCGATCGGCGCCGAGCGGATCGTGGAGAGCGACGCGGGCTATCCGCTCCCGCCCGGCGCGGAGGGCTGGCCCCTGGCCCTCCTCGATCCGGAGGGAACGCTTCTCGCGGTGGCCGAGCCGTGGAGCGGGCAGACGCCCGGCGCGCCGCTCCGGCTCCAGCGTGTCGTGGCCGCTCCCTCGCGCGCGGCCGGCGACGCGGAGGACGCGACGGAGGCCGCGCGCGCATGAGCCTCACGAATCGTCCCATCGCGCTCACGATCGGCGTGTTCGACGGGCTCCACCGTGGGCACCAGGCCATCGTGGCGGCCGTGGTGAAGGCGGCGCGGGAGCGCGGCGGCGCCGCGTGGGTGGCCACGTTCGATCCTCATCCCGACGCCGTGGTGCGCGGGACGGAGGAGCGGCCGTGGATCACGCCTCCCGAGGAGCGCGCGGCGCTCCTTCACGGGCTCGGCGTCGATCGCGTCGAGGTGATTCGGTTCGACCGATCGGTCAGCGCGCTCCTTCCCGAGGAATTCCTCGACCGGATTCTCGGGCCGAATGCTCCGCTCTCTACGCTCGTGGTCGGCCCCGACTTCAAGATGGGCCGCGGACGGGTGGGGGACCGCGCGTATCTCGAAGCGCTCGGAAGGAAGCGAGGCTTCGAGGTGGTGGAGGTGCCGCTCCTGCCGAGCGGGACGTCGCCGCGCGCGAGCGATCCCCCGGCGGGATCCGCCCCGAGCCCAGCGGCGAGCCTCGCCCCGAGCGTCGCCCCAAGCCTCATGAAGATCTCGAGCACGCAGCTCCGCCGGGCGATCGAGGAGGGGCGGATGGAGGACGCGGAGGCGCTCATGGGGCGCCCCTACGCCCTCGAGGGGACGGTCGGATCGGGCGCAGGCCGGGGCACCGATCTCGGCTTCCCGACGGCGAACCTGGAAATTCATCCCAAGAAACTTCTGCCCCCAGCCGGCATCTATCTGTCGGAAAACGAGATGCCGGGTGGATGGGCCCGGGGGCTGACCTACGTGGGGAGCGCGCCCACCTTCGGGCCCGGCCCGACCCGGGTGGAGGTCTTCCTGGTCGACTATCAGGGGAGTCTGCGGGGTCTTTCCGTGAAAACGCTACTCAGGTCGAAGCTTCGTGCCGATAAGGCTTTCGGGTCGTCCGAGGAGCTCGTCCGGGCGATGCGGGAGGACGTGGCCCGAGCCCGCGAATTCTGGGCCCGGAGCGCTCCGGAAGCCGCGCCCGGCGCGGGGGGCTCCCACCATCGTCCGTGAAGAAACGCTTGCAACCCTCGTTCCATTTGCTACATTCCCGGTTCCAGAAAAGAAAGAGGGAATGTCAAGGAGGTGGCACCGGTGCCGTTGACCCCAGATCAGAAGCGCGTCGTGATCCAGCAGTTTCGAGTCCATGATTCCGACTCGGGCTCGGCCGAAGTTCAAATCGCGCTTCTAACCGAACGCATCAAGTACCTGACGGAGCACTTCAAGGTCCACAAGCGCGACCATCACAGTCGCCGTGGCCTGCTCCGAATGGTGGGTCAGCGCCGCAGACTGCTCGACTACCTGAAGGCCACGAAAGTCGAGCGCTACCGGGCCGTGGTGAAAGAGCTCGGCCTCCGCAAGTAGGCCCTTCTCCCCCGCATCCGCGGGGACCCCTGCCGTACCCTCCCCTCGACACTCCATCGGCTTCTCCCGGCGCCCCACAGGCGTCGGGGGAAGACCGTTCGTTGGGTCGCAACCAAATCGTGGCTGAAAAGGAGAATGGAATGCCCGAATCCGTAAGCCTCGAGCTAGGCGGCCGTCGTCTCACGATCGAAGTCGGCAAGGTCGCCAAGCAGGCGAGTGGCGCGACCTGGATCCAGTACGGCGAGACCGTCGTCCTCACGGCGATGGTCGCCAGCAAGGATCCGATCGACAAGGACTTCTTCCCCCTGCAGGTCGAGTACCGCGAGAAGACGTACGCGGCCGGCCGCATCCCCGGCGGTTTCTTCAAGCGCGAGGGACGCCCGACGGAGAAGGAGATCCTCTCGAGCCGCCTCATCGACCGGCCCCTCCGCCCGATGTTCCCGGACGGCTATCGCCACGAGATCCAGATCATGTCGACGGTCCTCTCCTCGGACCAGACGAACGACGCCGACATCCTCGGCATCACGGGCGCGTCCGCGGCCCTCATGGTCTCCGAAGTCCCGTTCCCCGAGCCGGTCTCCGCGGTGCGCGTCGGCTACCTGAACGGCGAACTGGTCCTGAACCCGACGGTGCAGGAACTGGACGACTCCGACCTCGACCTCGTCGTCGCGGGCTCCGATTCGAGCATCGTGATGGTGGAGGCCGGCGCGCGTGAAGTCTCCGAGGACCTCGTCGTCAAGGCGCTCGAGTTCGCCCACCAGGCGATCCGCCAGCTGAACGGCCTGCAGCGCGACCTCATGAACCGCATCGGCAAGCCGAAGAAGGCGTGGGACGTCCCCGCGCGCGACGAAGCGCTCGTCACCGAGATCGAGAAGCTCTACGGCGAGCGCGTCCACAAGGCGAACTGGGTGGCCGAGAAGCACGAGCGGCAGGCCGCGCTCGACGCCGTCCAGGCCGAAGCCCTCGCCCGCTACGCGGAGAGCCATCCGGGCTCCGAGAAGCTGGTGAAGGCGGTGGTGTCGGAGCTGGAGGAGAAGGACGTTCGCCGCATGATCGTCAAGGAGCACCGTCGTCCCGACGGCCGCGGCTTCGACGACATCCGTCCGATCACGATCGAGGTCGGCACCCTGCCGCGCACGCACGGCTCGTCGCTCTTCACGCGCGGCCAGACGCAGGCCCTCGTGATCGCCACGCTCGGCACGAAGGTGGACGAGCAGCGGATCGAGGAGCTGGAAGGCCAGTCGTGGAAGAGCTTCATGCTCCACTACAACTTCCCCTCGTACAGCGTCGGCGAGGTCCGGCCGATGCGCGGTCCGGGCCGCCGCGAAATCGGCCACGGCGCGCTGGCCGAGCGGGCGCTCGAGCCGCTCATTCCGAGCGACGTGGACTTCCCCTACACCCTTCGCATCGTCTCGGAGATCCTCGAGTCGAACGGTTCGTCGTCCATGGCGACCGTCTGCGGCGGCAGCCTTTCGCTGATGGACGCGGGCGTTCCGATCAAGGCGCACGTGGCCGGCGTGGCGATGGGCCTGGTGCAGGAGGGGAGCGACGTCGCCATCCTGACCGACATCCAGGGCGTCGAGGATCACCTCGGCGACATGGACTTCAAGGTGGCCGGCACGCGCGAGGGCATCACCGCGCTGCAGATGGACATCAAGATCCAGGGGCTCTCCTACGCCATCATGGCGGAGG